>PWYR01000033.1 GCA_003567775.1 Ignavibacteriales bacterium
CGTTCAACCCGGCAACGGTAATTCAGTATACCGTCCCTCAGGCTGAAAAGGTTGTATTAAAAATCTATAACGTGCTCGGACAGGAAGTGGCTATCTTAGTGAACGAGGTGCAGAATCCCGGCACCTATCAGGCAACGTTCGATGCATCGCGGCTCGCAAGCGGAGTATATGTCTATAGAATGCAAGCGGGTGACTTTGTTGAATCGAAGCGGATGATGTTGGTCAAATAAGTTGTATATTATTTCTAATTCAGTAAAGGGGTGTCCAAAAAGCCATTCCAGTAGGGGCGATTCATGAATCGCCCCTACTGGAATAGTGGAAATAGAATCCAATTGACAGTATTGATTGTAAATTCTTTTGTCAATCATTCTTTTGGATATCCCCTTACAAATAAATAATAATACGTATATACAAATATATGGTTCAATAAATGAATAAATTATACATCTTATTATTGCTTGTAGCTTTACCGGTATATGCACAAAACGAATACCCGAAATTCAAGTTAGAGGAACCGACTTTCGACGTCCCCGATTGGGTATATGATGCCGTCTGGTATCAAATTTTTCCGGAACGATTTGCAATGGGTGATACGACAATTAATCCGCCGGATGTAGAACCCTGGGGAGGGGTACCTACATACACTAATTTCTTCGGTGGAGATATTCAAGGTGTGATTGATCATCTGTGGTATCTCGAAGAGCTCGGCATCAATGCAATTTATTTTAATCCAATATTTAAATCGCTGCCGAATCACAAATATCACACAACCGATTATTTCAAAATCGACCCGCATTTTGGCGACGAAGAAGTATTTCGCAACTTACTCGATGAAGCTCACAAACGGGGTATTCGAATAATTCTCGACGGCGTGTTTAATCATACCGGACCGGATTTCCGGGCGTTCGAAGATATTATTGAAAATGAAGAGAGATCGGAATATCTGCACTGGTACAACGTCTACGATTTTCCCGTTCGCGTGGAACATCCGCCGAATTACGAGGCCTGGTGGGGACTGCCCGATTTACCGAAACTGATGGCAATGCATCCTGACGTCAAAGAGTATTTGTTCGATGTAACACGGTACTGGACTGAATTCGGAATCGATGGATGGCGCCTTGATGTGCCGAATGAAATACCGCACGAATTCTGGATTGAATGGCGTCCGGTAGTCCGGGAGATTAATCCCGAAGCATATATCGTTGGTGAGATCTGGGGCGATGCATCGCCGTGGGTGCAGGGCGATCAGTTCGATGCGACAATGAACTACCGGTTCCGAAATGCAGCCATCGACTTTTTTATCGAAAAATCTATTTCGGCAACGGAATTTAACGAACGATTATATGAAGTATTTGAAGATTATGCGCCGCAGGTGAGTTTAGTGAACCAGAATCTCGTCGGCAGTCACGATACCGAGCGATATCTCACACGTGCAAACAACAATATCGATGCGGTCAAGTTGACGGCTATAATGAAAATGACGCACGTCGGCGCGCCGATGATTTATTACGGCGATGAAATAGGTATGGAGGGTGAAGACGATCCCGATTGCCGCCGGACAATGATCTGGGATAAAGATGAATGGAATCACGATTTACGCAACCATTTTATTCAACTCATACAAATTCGTCACGATAGCCCTGCACTGCGGAGAGGATCGTTTCAAACAAAGGTAGCAGATGACCGGCGCAATCTCTTTGCATTCGAAAGAAGGTATGAGGATAATATCGTACTGGTTGCGCTGAATAATAACGATAGTACACAAGAGGTTACCATACAAAACATAGATGATGGTACATACTATGATGTATTGAACGATAGAGAGTATCGTACAAGCGATGGTGGTGTACACGTAGAGGCGATCCCGCCGTACCGGGGCGCGATTTTAATTAAACAATAATTGTAACACCGGACGCCGTCCGGTGCTTTTTCGAAAGATAGTGAGTTTTTCTACCATGCGTTATTTTATCGTATTTTTATCATTTCTTGCATTT
Source organism: Ignavibacteriales bacterium (assembly GCA_003567775.1). Taxonomy (GTDB): domain Bacteria; phylum Bacteroidota; class Ignavibacteria; order T3Sed10-11; family T3Sed10-11; genus T3Sed10-11. The sequence continues at coordinate 1,995 of PWYR01000033.1, forward strand.
CCGGCAATAGCAAATGCACAAACCGATAGCGTGGATGTGACGTTTTATTATAACCCTCCGGTGACGCCGGAAAGTGTATACCTGCGAGGTGAATTCGGTGAGACCAATTTATGGTCAACTGATTACCCGATGACATATAATGCTGATGAAGATCGGTATGAGGCGACCGTTCGGTTGCGTGTCGGCGGACCGGATCCTTTGCCTGCGCAACATAGTATAGCGGGTGCATATCAATATAAATTTTTCTATCGGTTCAGAGGGAATGAGTACTGGGTACAGGATCCGCGCAATCCCCGTGAAAACCCGTTCGACCATAACAATTCATATCTCTATATAAACGATCCGACGATATATCATTTGATTCCGAATACAGTAACCGGTCTTGTTGAAACCCGAACGCCGACTATCAGCGCATATCTCTATCCATCAACCGAGACTGAAATAGATCCGGAAACAATTGAAGTTACAGTATCCGATATTGTTTACTCTGATGTCGCTGATTACTTTAATCCGGAATCGGGATTATTTGGTTTTGAAGTGCCCGACCCGCTCACAAGCGGCGCGCACTCGTTAAAACTTGTTGCGGGAACAACCGACGGCAGTTTCTCAGCAGATAGCACGGAGTTTACCGTCGAAGCCGGTTTCATTCGCTTGTTGACCAGGTCGAACGATAGATACCTGAGAGAGACAATCGATATCGACGGAGTGGTTGCAGACGAGAGTATAACCGGAGTTACACTATATCATAACGATACTGCAATGTCGGTTCCTGTTGATGAAGGATTTTTTTCAGAAACGGTATCTTTATCTATGGGAGAAAACATCTTTTACGCCGTTGTCGATAATCCCGAAATTGAAGATAATGAGTCGGATCCTATAACAATTGTATTCTTTGTTGATCACCGTCCCCGACCGCGAATTACAGGATCGATCGAAGACGATAAAGTCATACTCGAGATTGAAGAATTAAATCCTCCTCCGCTTATATTAGCGGATAGTTATGCATGGACATCGGATGATGCAATAAATCCTGTTCCATTGAATATAGATGGAGAGGTGGGGGAAGCGATTACTTTTTCCCTTCCCGAAATTCCCGGTGAATATTACATCGATGTGATTGCAGAACGTGTATTATTTAATAATTCTTATAAAAATACATCGGTCGCTTTGAATTCACAGAATGATGACGATGTCTGGTTTGGCAGCGCCCGGACTTATCTACGTGTGAACGAAGACGGCTCCGCGAAAATCGCATCGGTTGAAGGGAATCCCTCCTGGGTGCGGGATGCCATTGTATATGAAATTTATGTCCCGGCTTTTGCTCCAAACGGAAACGGAACATTGCAAAACGTGATAAACCGCCTTCCGGAAATACAGGATCTCGGAGTCAATATTATCTGGTTTATGCCGATCTATGATAACAATGAGAGTATCAATGAATTAAATGCAGGATATAATATTGCAGATTTCTATTCAGTCCATCCGCAGCTCGGCACGATGGAAAAATTCGATGAGCTTGTAGAACGTGCACATCAAAAAGGCATTCGTATCATTCTTGACAGTACCCCGAATCATATCGGTGGTTTGCATCCATGGCTTGATGATCTGCGTGCGTATCGAGATTATTCCATTTATCGTCCTATCATAGAGAATCGAGAGCTTGGAAGTGCTCGCGATTTAGGACAAAGCATTGTCAGACTTGAGGATCAGTATCCGTTATATGCCCGATATAGTAATTGGACATTACCCAATCTCAACTATGAAAATATAGAAACAAAGGATTATATGCTTGAGATGTACAAGTGGTGGTTGCTCGAACGTAATATTGACGGATACCGGATGGATGTGTACTGGGGGATAGAAAACAGGTACGGTACGGATGCCTGGTGGAGGCCGTTTCGAGAAGAAATTAAACGCTTCCGTCCGGATGTTTTTATTCTTGGCGAAACCGACGGTACCGGACAGGGTTCGGAAAATAATTATGCCGATTTCGGCGGCGCTTCCGACGCCGCGTATGACTGGCACCTATACGGTTATATCAAAGACAATATTCTGTCGGGAACCGGCGGCGGTACCGTTGCAGCACTCCATAGCCGTGTGAATAATTTCGCGCCTGACGGTGAAAAGTACAATTTTTATACCGGAGAAAATTCGCATATATTCAGATTTATTGAAAATCACGATGAGCCGAGAATTGCACAATTACATGGAACGGCAAAGGCAAAAGCAGGCGCAGTTTTGAATTTGACTATTCCGGGTATCCCGCTCATTTATGCGGGACAGGAAGTCGGTGAAACAAATCGACGCGGTACAATCAACTGGAACAGATCCGGCGGTCGGGAGATACGGGAATTTTTCAAGCGGCTGACCTACAGCAGAAACGAATTTAATGCGTTTAGAACAGGATATATTAATAGCATAACATCGGGACACGGCAGAGTGTACGCTTATTCACGACCGTATGAAGAACAAAATGCAATTATTGCCATTAATTTTTCCAACAGCACGGTCACCGGCAATCTTCAAATTGATGAGGATGTATTAAAATTTACAGACGGTGGATTGGATGATAACAAATCATATTATTTAAACGACGTGTTGAACGATTCATCCACAACGGTTACAATAGACGATCTTGCAACATACACAGTGGAACTCGGACCATGGGAATCGGTTGTCTATGTTTTATCGGATACATTGATAAAATTGGTAACGAATGTGGAGGATGCTATTGATCGTCGGATACCCGATGAATTCCGGCTTACGCAAAACTACCCGAACCCGTTTAATCCCGGTACGACTATTCAATATGCAATTCCAAAAGCCGTGCATGTAACGTTAAACGTGTATGATGTACTGGGTAGACGCGTTGCAACAATTATAGATGAATTCCATAACGCCGGCACATACCGGCGATACTTCGACGCGTCGCATCTCAGCAGCGGCATGTATTTTTACAGAATCGAAGCGGGTGAATTCGTCGAGGTGAAGAGGATGATGTATGTAAGGTGAAAAACAAGGGGCGTGGTTGTAGGGTAGCATGTATGTAGGATTGCCTGGTTAGATGATTGGATGATTGAGTTATTAGGGCGATGTAACACCGGACGCCGTCCTGGTTTGGATTCCTTACACGCAATGTTAATGAACTGACAGATTTTATAAAACTGTAAAATCTGAGACAACTGAATTCTAATTTATTAATAGCATAGAGTACTATTAGTCTATGAAAGCAGTTTTTGTACTTTTAATATCGCTAATTATAAAGTTCGCCGGTCTTTCTCAACCCGTTACCGTCGATGCCGGCATAAAATTTACATTTATAAATCCCGATGCCCATATGGTCGTTCTTTCGGGCGACTTCAACAGCTGGTCCCATTCCAAAGGAGCAATGACCCTGTCGAACAACGGAGTGTGGACGATCGTACTCGACATGCCGCCCGGAGTATATCAATACAAGTACCTTGTAAACGATACGCTCTGGGTGCTCGATCCGGAGAATCCTGCTGCCATAGAAAATTATAATCAGTCGGGATATAACAACGTCTTTGTATATACTAATAGCGGTATAATACATTTTGACAG
>PWYR01000114.1 GCA_003567775.1 Ignavibacteriales bacterium
ATTCATATTATTCCCGACCGCACCGATCTCGGCATCGGCGGATGCTGGAACGTCGGCGTTCACAGCGAACACTGCGGCAAGTATGCAGTGCAATTGGACAGCGACGATGTTTATAAAGATGAACACACGCTGCAAAAAATGGTCGATGTATTTCATTCGGAAAATTGCGCCATGGTAGTCGGCTCATATATGATGACCGATTTCAACCTGCAGCAAATCCCGCCCGGCATTATCGATCACCGTGAATGGACACCGGATAACGGCAGAAACAACGCGCTTCGCATTAACGGTCTCGGCGCTCCGCGTGCGTTTTACACACCGGTGCTGCGATCGATAAAAATTCCGAACGTCAGCTACGGTGAAGATTATGCAGTCGGGCTTGCAATTTCACGCAACTATCAGATCGGGCGGCTCTACGAACCGGTTTATTATTGCAGGCGCTGGGAAGATAACACGGACGCTTCTCTCGACATAGGCAAACTGAATGCACATAATACGTATAAGGATCGCATCAGGACGTTTGAAATTTATGCACGCCGGCAAAAGAATTCCAGATGATTGCGGATAAAATAGTATCGACAGACGAATTAAGAAAATTCGGTTCGGAAGACGGCGATTATGCCGGACAGGTACGGGCATTGCTTGCACAACAAAAAACTGTGTGGGAACAACTCGCAAACGGGTTCAAGAGTCTGGATACCGTACAGGTGCGCGAATTTCAATACAATGGTTTCACTCTTAAAGTGCAATTCAATCCCGGACGAATAACCTCAAGTTCTGCAAAGGTAGACGAAAAATCTATCAAAGAACGAAAATGTTTTCTTTGCCTTCAGAACCTTCCCGTCGAACAAAGAGGAATCGCATACGGTTCGGATTATCTAATATTGTGTAATCCTTTTCCCATTTTCACGGAACATTTTACCATTCCACATATTCACCATGTTCCGCAACGGATTGACGATGCGTTCGAAGCGTTGCTCAATTTAAGCAGAGATCTCGGAGAATATTACACTGTTTTTTACAACGGACCGAAATGCGGCGCCTCCGCACCCGATCACTTACACTTTCAAGCCGGCAATAAAGGATTCATGCTCATTGAAGATCAGTATAAGAACTTGAAGACATCGTTCGGCACCGTATTATCCCGCAAGAATGAATCGGAAGTTACTGCGATCGACGATACTTTGCGGCGACTTATCACCATCGAAACGGATTCAAAACAACAGGCAATATCGGTATTTAATTCTTTCTATGAAATATATGCTGCTCAAAGCGATACCGATGAAGAACCGATGATGAATATCATTTCTCTATATGATATCGATAGAGAAATATGGCGTATACTACTTATCCCGCGGGCAAAACACCGGCCATCATTCTATTTCAAAAAAGGCAACGATAAAATATTGCTAAGTCCCGCCGCCGTCGACTTTGGCGGGGTCTTGATCACTCCGATAGAAAAAGATTTCGACCGGCTGACCGATGATCATATAACACAGATGTTTAACGAAGTAAGTCAGAATAAAACTTTTTTTCGGAGTTTGACAAATCAATTACATCAAAAGTTGGAGGAGCTATGAACGATAAAGCAAACGGCGACAATCCACGCCGCACCTTCCTGAAAAACATAGCAGCAGGTACTGCCGGTATCAGTCTGATCGGCGGTTTCCCGTCTATCACATTCGGCAACGATAGTTCACGGATTGAAAAAGCAAACAAGCCATTCAGGTTTGTACACCTCACCGATATGCATGTTCGTCGCGGGCGAAAAGGTAACGTTGGTTATCGAAGATGTATCGATCACGTGAACTCACTCGATCCGAAACCTGACTTTGTTCTGATGGGGGGCGACGGCCCGTTCGACGGATTATACACCGAGAAGGATGAGTTTGAAGATCAAATTAACTTGTTCAAATCCATCTCGGATGAACTCGATATGCCGTACTATAATTGCATCGGAAATCATGACTGTCTCGGGTTATCGGGGAGGCGAAAGGTACCGGTTGACGATCCCGATCTCGGTAAAAAGTTTTTCATGGACGGCGTCGGTATGGAAAAACCATACTATAGCTTCGATTCACATGGATGGCATTTTGTGGTGCTCGATTGTATATACGAAGTTGAAGTGGATCACGGACCGTCGTATGTGCCGAGAATCGGGAAAGAGCAGCTTGATTGGTTGCGTTTCGACCTCGGCGCTAACCACGATAAACCGGCCGTTGCGGTTACACATATCGCAGCGTTTTGTAATATCGGTCAGATTCAAGGCGACAGGGAAATGCCTTCGATGCACGGGCGCGTTATTCAGGACACCGTCGATTTAAGGCAGGTTCTCGAGCGCCATAACGTAAAAGCATTATTACAGGGACATTCCCATATAAACGAAGATTATCGTTTCAACAACGTGTGGTACGTTACCAGTCAATCGGTAAGCGCGGCATGGTGGGGCGGCAACTGGCTCGGTTTCAAACCGGGATACACTGTCTTTACCGCCGACGGCGATAAACTTTCGTGGCAGCGCTACACCTTTCCGTGGGAACACCATCTTGAACCGGAAGACGATCTTGAACGGGAGAGAATTGCCGAACGCGAAGCATTCGAAGAGCAGCAACGTTTATTGCTTGAGGAAGAGCTGCAAAGCGAGCCGGTATTGCATTGATGGCAACTCTTACCGAAAAAATCGGACAAATGATTCAGGCCGGATTCCGCGGGTTTACAATCGAAAATAATAACCCGGTGGTCGGGGATATTAAAAAATATAAGATCGGTTGGGTTGTCCTTTTCGATTATGACGATGTAACGAAAACATTCCGGCGAAATATCAGATCACCGGAACAACTTAAAGCGTTAACGCAATCGCTCCGTGACTATTGCCCGCATCCCTTTATTATTTCGATTGACCAGGAGGGCGGCATCGTCAACAGACTCAAACCCGCTTACGGTTTCCCCGAGACATACTCTCACAAATATCTCGGTGAAATGAATGACGCCGATTTCACATACCGTCACGCTTCGTTAATCGCAAAGACATTGAAGGAACATGGCATCGGACTTAATCTCGCGCCGGTGCTTGATCTTGCACTTAACAAAGAGAACAAAATCATTTACGGCAAAGAGCGATGTTTTTCGCATGATCCCGAAAAAGTATCCGGGCACGCGCGTGAATACATCCGCGCACACCGCAAGCATGGGGTACTCACTGCGGTAAAACATTTTCCCGGTCACGGCAGCTCAACCGGCGACACGCATCTCGGCATGGTCGATGTTACCGATACGTGGAGCGAAGCCGAGCTAATCCCCTACCGAACTCTTATAGATGAAAATATGATAGACATGATCATGACCACCCATGTCTTCAACAGAAACCTCGATCCCGATTATCCTGCGACGTTATCCCGGAAAATCATCACCGGCATACTCCGTGAACGACTCGGTTATGACGGCGTCGTGATGACCGATGACTTACAGATGAGAGCGATCAAAGATCATTTCGGATTGGAGCAATCGATAGAGCTTGCTCTCAATGCAGGCGCGGATATTATCAACGTCGGAAATAATATGGAGTACAATGAGGATATATGCGAACGGATCGCAGGAATTATGACCGGACTGGTAGAAAACAATAAAATCAGTGAAGATCGGATTAATGAATCGGTAGAGAGGATAGAAAAGCTTATCTAACGGCCTTCCTGAGCTGTCTAAGAATGTTCCAGCGGGCTGTAAAAATTTTATACAGCCGATAAAGTTTTATTTATCTTTAACAGTTATTCAAGAACGCTTTCAGCGTTCTATACCGCTCTGGAGAGCGGTTATTACATTGTATCGAAATATAACGCAAATTAACCCTCATTCATATCACCCTTGAACATACTTTCTTTGCAGGGATTCTTTCCGGTCTGCATAACGATCCGTTTGACAGAATGCTTATTGTACATACACCTCAAATTCCGCAACAACCGGCAGATGATCCGATGCGGGCGTCCGTATGGTATATGCATTGATCGGTTTAAAATAGATACGTGCCGAGTTAGTATCCATAGTCCCCGGATAAAAAATATAATCTATCCGCCTGTTTAAATCTTCGGTGTGAAATGTATACCCGGTTCCTTCTCCCGCTTCTTCCCACACATCATGAAATCTTTCTTTTAATTTTCCGACGACTCTGCTATCGGGCGTATCGTTAATATCCCCGAGCAGGAACATCGGCATATCCTCATATTTTGATGCAATCGACAATATTTCCTCCACACTTTTCATGCGTTCGGCGTCATCGGGACGGTGATCGAGATGGGTATTCACAACAAAAAGCGTATCGTGTTCATACTCCACAAAAACGTACAGCAATGTCCGGTGCTCGCCCGTTTGATCGAATGTATATGGATGATTTCGTTTCTCAATGACCGGGTAACGGGTAAGAATGCCGTTGCCGTACTCACCTCCCTGAAACTGAATGGCTTTGCCGAAAACGGCGTGCATTCCGGTCAATTCGGAGAGAATTTTCATTGTATTCACGCGTTCGGTTCGTTCCACACCCTGGTCGATCTCCTGCAACCCGGCAATGTCAATCTCGTGCTCGGTTATAATGTCTGCGATACGAGACAGATTAAAAACCCCGTCAGCGCCGACGCCGGTATGAATGTTGTAGGTCATCACACGCAGCGTATCAACGGGATACAATTGATCATTTGAGGAGACATGCATCACGCCAATGAGGGTGAATAACATGACAAATAGAATTTGAAAATTATTTTTCATTATTTCCCTACCAATAAATTTTTTATTGCCATATACGGTCAAAATATCCTGCTAAGATGAAACGCCGTCACCGGTATTGCGAGCGAGAAAATAATCGGTTGCGCGGCCGTTTCTGTCAGGAAAAATATAGACAGACCTCCGATGGTTCCAATCGTACTGCCTATTAAAGTAATCACATAGGATCCATCATCTGTGAAACGTTTTCCCGCAAAATATACCCCTGCAGACGTTCCCAACGTGTATCCAAATAGTGCTCCCAAAACTGCACCAGGAGGTATTGCCGGCGTACCTGTTCCTTCGCCCGGAACAATCATCGCACCGGCGTATATACCTACAATTCCACCCACAACACCGAATACTGCCCCGCTTAAAATTTGTCCGACAACATTGCCTGTTGTAACAAATGGCTGTGATGCATTATTATCCGCTCCATAAAAGCCTGACGTCACATTCCGATGTAAATAGGTCTCCTGTGCTGAAGAGTAGTGTACAACAATAAAGAAAAGGAATAAAGAAATAAATATTTTCATTTTTTAAATCAATTCATACTTTACGCTTATCTTCGCTCACTCTAAATCTGGTTAATTGACTGGTTTCTTTTCGCCCCAAAATATGTATTTGTTAAGTCATACAACGTGTCTTTTACTTTGTTTAAGTATACTTCTGGCGCATAATCAAACCTCCCTAAATGATGCGTCGCAAA
>PWYR01000042.1 GCA_003567775.1 Ignavibacteriales bacterium
AGCTTCGACGAGATGGTGAAGCGGGCGAAGGAAATGAACTTTCCCTTTCCTTATGTTCGCGATGAGGATCAAACGGTAGCGCGGGCATTCGGCGCTACGCATACGCCGGAGTTCTTCCTGTTCGACAGAGAGCGAAAGCTACGCTATCACGGCAGATTCGACGACAACTGGCGCGAGCCGGAAAACGTGACCCGGCACTATCTCAAAGAAGCGCTCGATGCATTGATTGAAGGAACGGACGTTCCCGAACCGGAAGTCCATTCGATAGGGTGTACGATCAAGTGGCTGCATTGACGGATGAAGACGTTGTTTGCTCAAGTATCCGTTTCATTTTCGGGCTAAGCCGTTTTAGATATTTATTGACGTATCGAATAGTTTTATCGATATCGATGTCATGGAGATTAACAGAAGAAAAGTCAAACGATAATTTTCCGAGCGAAGCAAGATAGAGGATATCGAAAAACGCTTTCTCCGGCGTCGCAATGAACACTCCGTCATCCCGTTGACTGTATTCGAAATATAAATCGAATTGTAATTGTCGATATTCAACGGCGTATTTATCGAGTGCTGTTTTTCTCGTTTTACGGGTTGTTGCAAACGATAATGTATACGGGATTTGCGAAATGATACCGTATTTGGAGAGGGCAGACTCAAACGATAAATAGGAGGGTAAGTATAACATATTGGCTATTTTCTCCACTTCGCCGTACCGTTCCGGTAAGATATAAATTCCCGAAGTGAGTCGAATAAGCTCCCCGCGATCCACCAAGCGAGATAGGACAACATAGAGAGATCCTCCGGAATAGTTTTCGATTTTCCGAATATCGCTCGTTGTAAAATACAGTTTATTAAGTTCTTTTAATTTCTTTAGCAATTTCATCGAGTACGTAATACCAGTGTTTTGGAAGATACTTATTTATTGTTTGCTTTAATTTTCTTGCGTCTATTTCTCGCTCGATTACCGGTATTGGCTTATCAAGTTTTTTACAGATGTACCATATATCGAACACATCCCGGGATTCATCTCGTTCTCGTATTGCATTGAGCTTCTCATCAAGTATTGATTCAAGCGTTTGTACATTAAAAAGAACTTCAAACAGTGCTGTCGGACTTTTCAACAATTTTAATTCATTCCGTAATGCCTTCGAACTTCTTTTTGATATCTCTAATTTTAATCGAAATGCCTGAGGAAGATGAATTTGCCGGATGTTAAATTCTATCAGGATAGTCTCCCTTTTATCCCAACTATCTCTTATATTAAAATTATACTTCTTTGATAATTCCCGTGCGAAAGTAAAAATTTCATTCGCACGCACCGGTTTATTGTACGAGAAATCAAGATCATCTGAAAAACGTGGAGAGCCATAGGCAAGGCGAAGCGCAGTGCCGCCTTTGAAAATAAGGTTTCTACTCCACGCTTTTGCGGAGAGTTCGTTCAGAACAAGGAGTTCATAATATTCCCGGGCAATACGTTCGCGGTCGATTTTTAACTCAGCCGAGAACCGCTGGAGATCTTCTAATGAAAGCATAACTATATTCCTGAAATCTTAACAGTAATGTTAAGAAAATAGGAATAATTGATTTTAATTTCAAGGATAACACAAATTTTCCCGATTTTTGGAAACCAACTGTAAAAATTCATTAAACATACTAATTTCGCAATATACGACTGGCATATATTTTGTGGTGCTTATTGTTACACTATCTCTGGAGTAGAAAACTATGTTTTTACGAACAATTACAGTGATTTTTTTAATTGGAATTATTATCTCCAATATCAGTTTCGCGCAGGGAGAGGCAGCGGTCCCGTTTCTTTTAATTTCACCCTACGCACAATCGAACGGTATGGGCGAAACATCGGTCGCAGTTACGACCGGCGATCCGCTTGCTATGATTACCAATCCGGCGCATCTCGGGATGCAAATCGGAAACGGACGATTTGCATTCGGGTATAATCACAGCGACTGGTTCGCCGGTATTAACATTAAGGATTTATATTATCGGACATACGCGGTGAACGGCGGTATACGTCTGAACGATTTATTTGACATTGCTCCAGTACTGACTCTCGGCGCCGGATATTCCCGCGTTCATATTAATCTTGGTAAACACACTATCACTGATGCTGCCGGACCGGAGCCGCGCGGAGCTTATAAGTCGTATGAAACCTCCGATCAATTCACAATCAGCGCCGGGTTCGATTATCTTATCAAGGCATCGGTGGGTGTATCGTTCAAACAGATTTATTCGAAGCTCGGACCCTTCGGTACCGAGCAGGAAGCGGTAGGAGGTGAGGCACGTGTAAATTCGTATGATTACGGTGTGCTGGTATCGATTCCCGTTATCGGAGAGAAGACACTCTTTAATGATGAACCTTTCCGAATAGGTGAATCCCTTCTTCCCTATTTCGACTTAAATTTCGGGATGGCGATGAACAATCTCGGTGATAAGAAAATCGCTTATATTGACGGAGATCTCGGTGACCCGCTTCCCCGCTATGCACGGATTGGCATCGGACTTAATGTTGGTTTTCATTTTGAAAGAGAAGAAACAGCCGTTCATCCTCTTTCAATAAAATGGACAAGAGAGGCAAACGACATTTTAGTTCAACGGTATTCACTAATAAGCGGTTACTATGAAGAACCTGGCTGGAAATACCGGAGCGGGCTGGGTGATATAAATTTCTTCAACGAAGTCATACTCGGAGAAACCAATCCCGAATCGATAATGAAAACCGGTTGGGAAATCGGTATACTGGAATTCTTATATATTCGGAGAGGAAGGTTCGAGGAGGCAGTCCATAGAGGGAACAGAAATTTCAGTACGAATGGTTATACTGTCCGGTTTGCGGGAATTGCGAATTTGTTACGCTCGAATACAACCCCCAAATCGAATAATAGTGTCTTCGTTTTTATATTGAACCATTTCGATATTCAATATAATCAAAGTAATCTGAACACCGACGAAGCTCATCATCCGTTGGATAAAACACGATTTAAATCGGTGAATGTGATTCTGCAGCTTTAAATTAAAATGATTGTATTTGTATCATTACCGAGGTAGATAAAAATTCTATTTACATCGTAATTGCTTCTTCTGCTTTCTCTTTCTTCCGGTCCTTCTCATCGTTGCCGCGATGATTGCAGACGATACTTCCTTAGATCCGCTGTGTGCGGATTCGTCAATGTTCTTTTTTAACCGGTCGCGGTGGCGATAAATATTCTCAAGCATGACGATAGAGTTATCGAGCAGCAACCCGACGCCGAGTGCAAGTCCGCCTAAGCTCATGATATTAAGTGTGAGATTGCCGGCGCCCATTTCCGGAGACACGAACCGAACGGGATAGATCACGTGGTTTGATTTCATAACCGGCAACGGCTGTAACCCGCTCACGTGCGGGGTTGTTTGCAGTTTGGTCCGCCGGACTGTCGCCGCAGCCGTATAGAAAAATCGCGGCAAAAAGCATTAAAAATTTCAGGATGCGTAATTTTATCATATTATACTTTACAATAATGGACAATTTAGTGTGAATTAATAATAACATAAAAATTTTTCAGTTAATTCCAATACTGATGCACCATTTTTTGAATAATTTTGTTTATCATTCAAATGCACATGCAAACTATGAAAATTCTAAGAATACTATTTTTATTGATTCCATATACCGCGGCTTTCACAGCCGGGCAGGATACTATACGGTTTACGATCGAACCCGGATCGGAAGTATACTATACTGCTGATGTTCGCATCGCGCTTGTTACAACCTCGACGGTTAAAGGTGATAATACCCATATTAACGGAACCATTACGTGGATCGACGCCGGCCCGCGCCCGGTGGTAAATGCCAGCTTAGTGATAAATGCAGCTAAGTTTGACTCCGGCAACAGCACACGCGACAGAGATGTGCGCGGTATACTGAATGTTGGAAAATATCCGGATATAAGATTCGAGTTGAAATCGTTACTTGGCCTTGAAGATAAACCGTTGCAACATAGTAGCGGCGAGTATGTTGCGACCGGAAATCTCACCGTTCACGGCGTCACCAAAGAAGTGCGGGTACCGGTGCGTTTGCATTATACTGACGATATACTTAACGTAGAAGGATCGACTGCAGCGAGGTACACCGATTTTGGCATCGATCCGCCGCGTGTTGCGGGATTCATTGGACGGGCGCCGGATCAGTTGCGGCTGCACGTGAAATTGATTGCAAAAAGAAAAGAATAGGAGTACTATGAAAGACGTTAAATCCATACTCGAAAAATCAAAAACAATCGCTATTGTCGGTTTATCCGATAATCCCGAACGGGACAGTTATGGTATTGCTGAAATAGTTCAAAAATCGGGTTATAGAATTGTCCCGGTCAATCCAAATATTGCTGAATCACTCGGAGAAAAGAGTTATCCCGATCTGAAGAGCATTCCCTTCGATATCGATATCGTGAATGTGTTCAGGAACCCTGAAGACGTGCCGCCGATTATCGAGGAGGCGCTGCAAACGAATGCGCACACTATCTGGCTGCAAACCGGTATAACCGTCGGTGAAGCGGACGCCCAAAAAGTTGAAGAAAGCGGCAAGATGCTGCTACAGGATGCATGTATCGGTGTGGCGATACGGACAAAATTATAGCGGGATCGAAATTTCAGAATGCGAAAAGAAATGAAGTTAAATCGTGTCACAATCACATAACATAAAGGAGATATAGCTTATGATGAGCAAAAAGCTTTATGAGGTTTTAAACAACCAGATAAAATTCGAACTCGATTCCGCGTATGTTTATCTCTCGATGGCTGCACATTGCGAAGCGACGAACCTGAACGGTTTTGCGAATTGGTTCAAGCACCAGAGTCAGGAGGAGGTAAATCACGCAATGAAGATTTATCAATTTCTACTCGACCGCGGTGAAGAGATTAAATTGCAGCAGATCGATGAACCGCCGCATAACTTTAAAAATCCGGTTGCTTTGTTCGAGAACACACTTAAGCATGAGCAGAAAGTAACGGAACTTATCAATACATGTTATGAAACGGCGATTGCCGAGAAAGATTATCCTGCCCAGGTGATGCTGCAATGGTTTATCGAGGAACAGGTTGAGGAAGAACAGCAGGCGAGTGAAATACTCGAACAATTAAAAATGGTAGGCGACAGCGGCGCGGCGCTTCTTATGATGGATAAACAACTCGGCGCACGCGCATCATCGGATTAAGTGAGTTTGTTTACAGCTTGGAATTAACCGTGAACATTGGGCGGGGCAAAGTATGGCTCCGCTCTTTTTTTAAGATTACTCGAATAACAAACTACGTAAGTATTTAGTAATCGAAGAAATCTTTTTTACCGATTTCGGTATAACCAAAATCGTGTCATCTCCCGCCACCGTACCTACTATCCCCTCGTAATCTTGTGTGTCAATATA
>PWYR01000120.1 GCA_003567775.1 Ignavibacteriales bacterium
CATGTAGCCAATGCGCGCCGGAATTCACACTGAGTCTTCGGCGTGAGCTCAGACGAACGCTTGTCGAAGTGTGGTGTGGATGAATGGAAATATTATGTTTTGCGTAACATCAGTTATTAACACTAACGTGCCGGGCAGATGTATTGTCGCGGGCACGTTATATAAGTTAAAAAAGGAGCAACCATGAGCGGATTACTTCTTATTGCATCAATCATTATCTTCGTTTTAATTGCTTACGTTACATACGGCGCCTTCATTGCCCGTAAACTCGGTATTGATCCGGCAAGAAAAACTCCTGCACACACAAAATCCGATAACATAGATTATGTCCCGACGAAACGTTTCATCGTGCTCGGTCATCACTTCGCTTCGATTGCCGGCGCGGGACCTATCGTCGGTCCGGTGCTTGCAGCCGCATTCGGATGGTTGCCGGTGTATTTGTGGATTCTTGTCGGAGGGATTTTTATGGGCGCCGTGCACGATTTTGCTTCTACCGTCGCCTCGCTCAGACACGAAGGAAAATCGATCGGTGAAATTATCCGCATGTATATCGGCGAAAGCGGCAAGAAGTACTTTCTCGTTTTTAGCTTTGCAACCATGCTGCTTGTTATTGCAGTGTTTACCAATATTGTGTCCACAACATTTGTTGAAGTGCCGGGCGCCGCGACCGCGTCTGTTTGTTTCATAGGACTCGCCATCGTATTCGGTGTTGTTCTCCGGCGATCGGCAATGAATTTAATGTCGTTGACAATAATCGGCATCGTTCTTTTATTCTTCGGCATCTGGTTTGGTGAAAATAATCCGCTTATTCTTTCATCCGATACCGGGACTGCCGTCAATCTCTGGCGGGTAATATTACTTGTATATATATTTTTCTCCGCGGTGGCGCCGGTGTGGTTATTGTTGCAACCCCGCGATTATCTTAATTCATTTATGTTATATGCCGTAATGATCGGCGGGCTTATCGGGATCTTTATTTTGAACCCGACGGTAAATCTGGAGGCGTTCCGTGGATTCCGCGTCGCGATGGGAGCGGAAGGAGCGTTGGTATGGCTGTTCCCGATTTTATTTGTCACGGTCGCGTGCGGTGCAATATCCGGATTCCATTCACTGGTTTCTTCAGGTACTACTGCAAAACAACTGGACAATGAAAAGGATGCAAAAGTTGTTGCATACGGCGGTATGCTCATTGAAGTTGTCCTTGCCGGTGTCGCAATCATTGCTGTGGCTACTCTTGTGACCTCGCAGTTTAATGAGTTTTACTCTGCCGGTCAATATGTTGCGGCATTTGCCGTCGGTGTGGGTACATTTATTTCAGCGATTCCGGTGCTTAACATACCGGCGGAAGCCGGGACGACGTTCGCAGCGCTGGCGGTCTCGGCTTTTGCGCTAACCTCACTTGATACGTGCTGCCGGTTATCCCGTTACCTGTTTCAGGAGTTTTTTGATGACAGCGAGCAACCGGTGCTGAAACAATTCTCGTCAAACCGGTATATCGGAACGGCATTTACCGTATTTTGCGGCGCAGCGCTCGTATTTAGCGGAAGTGCAGGTGCATTATGGCCTGTATTCGGATCGGCAAATCAACTGCTCGCCGCGCTGGCATTGCTTGCAGCATCGGTATGGCTTTCAAGACGCGGTATTGATAACTGGTTTGTCCGCTATCCTATGATATTTATGTTTGCCGTTACGCTCACCGCACTGATTATATTGGGATATAATAATTATACTATAGGGAACTACCTCCTCACCGCAATCGCAGGCGTGTTGTTTATTCTTGCAATTACGCTTGTCGGTCAGGCAGCCCGCAGTCTCTCCTCTTTCAGAAACGAGCAAAAAACGAGCGATACTGAGATGCGCGAACCCGTGGAGATGGAAGAGTAATTATGTTGTTCCTATCGTAATAATTTGATTTTGACGGGTATCATTTCTATATTTAAATAATATTTTACTACACGTTGTATTTCAATTAATTTTTCCTACCGTTCAAAGTAATAGAATTCGGAGGTTTAATGAAAATTGCTGTTTGTGTAAGTCATGTTCCCGATACTGAAACAAAAGTAAAGATCGGATCTGATGGGCGTACGATCGATCCATCCGGCGTCAATTACATTGTTAATCCCTATGATGAGTTTGCCATCGAAGAGGCGTTGAAGATACGTGAGAAAGATGGCGGAGAGGTGCTTGCGGTTTCTCTGGGCGGAGATTCCAATAAGGAAACGCTTCGCAAAGCGCTGGCGATGGGTGCAGATAAGGCAGTTTTGTTGAAAGATAAAGATGTACGCGACTCGTTTGCGGTTGCAAAAGGGATTGCAGAATATCTCAAAGGGTATGAGCCTGATTTGATCCTCGTCGGCAAGCAATCGATTGACTATGATAATTTGCAGGTAGGAGGACTCATTGCTGAATTCCTCGGAATACCGTCCGTTAGCGTTGTCGTAAAACTTGAAATAGCCGACGGAAAGCTTAAAGCCGAACGCGAGATAGAAGGCGCACACGAATTTGTGGAAGCATCGCTCCCATGCGTTGTTTCTGCGCAGCGTGGTTTAAATGAACCCCGATACCCTTCGTTAAAAGGTATAATGCAGGCAAAGAAAAAACCGATTGAGGAAGTGGAAGCTGCAAAAGCGGATTCGCGCGTGAAAGTACTCGCGATGAAAAAGCCGCCCGAAAAGCAACCGGGTAAGATCGTCGGTGAAGGACCGGAAGCGGTGCCCGAATTGGTTCGCCTGTTACACGAGGAAGCAAAGGTAATTTAATACCGCCAATTTCAAATTTTGAAAATTAATTGCAGGAGATAAACAGTTTATGAGTGTCACTATAATTGCAATTGCGGAACAACGAAACGGTGAGATAAAGAAAACGTCCTTTGAAACAATACGAAAAGCCCGCGGGGTTGCGGATGAACTCGGTGGGACGTTAAAAGCCCTCATCATCGGAAACGCCGTAAACGATGCAGCAAAAAAACTCGGGAAATACGGCGCTGAAAATGTAATCGCGGTCAATAACGAAAAACTCGCTCACTACTCGACAACCGGCTACACAAAGGTTGTTGCCGAGGTTGTGAAGAAAGAAAATGCGCAAATGATATTTTTATCCGCCACTGCATTCGGCAAAGATCTGGCGCCGTGTGTGGCTGCCCGTGTTGACGGCGCAGTCGCAGCAGATTGTACGGAGTTAAATGTTGATGGAGGAGATATTATTGCGACTCGCCCGGTCTATGCCGGTAAAGCGCTTGTCGATGTTAAAGTTGAAGCGCCGGTAAAGATATATACGTTGCGTCCGAATGTTTTTCCGGCGGGTGATCCCGATGAATCGGGAAGCGAAGCAAACGTTGAGGAAGTTACGGTTGAAATATCGGACGATGATTTAAAATCGAAGGTAACCGAAATCACGGAAACTTCTAAAGGAAAACTGGACGTTACCGAAGCGGATATTATTGTTTCCGGCGGACGCGGGCTTAAAAGTCCCGACAATTTTTACCTCATTGAAGAACTGGCAGAGGTTCTCGGAGCTGCCGTCGGAGCGTCGCGCGCGGTGGTTGACGCCGGATGGCGTCCGCACGATGAACAGGTCGGACAAACGGGTAAAACGGTTAGCCCGGTATTGTATATCGCCGTGGGTATATCGGGGGCGGTACAGCATCTCGCGGGAATGTCTTCGTCGAAATATATTGTTGCAATTAATAAGGATAATGATGCACCGATTTTCCAGGTAGCCGATTACGGAATTGTCGGGGATGCTCTGGAGATAGTTCCGGTGCTCAAAGAAGAATTGAAAAAAAACCTTGGAAAATAAATTTGAATTTTATGTTGCTTCTTTATAGATTGATAGACATATACAGTTTTCAATATTGTACAAATATATCGTAATTGATAGTAATTCGAGGAGGTTGGTGTGTCAAATAATAGTAAAGTCCAGGTTGAAATAATGGGATTAGCTGCAAGTCCTGCCAGTGGAGGGGCGTATGCACTTATTCTGAAGGAAGTGTCCGGCAGCAGACGCTTACCGATTATTATCGGTGCGTTTGAAGCGCAAGCTATTGCCTTGGAAATGGAAGGAATCAAACCTCCTCGACCGTTAACGCATGATCTCATAAAAAACATTATCGATACACTCGGCGTTTCCCTCCATGATGTGTTGATCAGCGAATTACGTGACGGTACTTTTTTTGCGCGTCTCAGTATAAACTCCTTAACAACAGAGATTGATTCACGTCCGAGCGATGCTATTGCACTCGCGGTGCGATATGGTGTTCCGATTTTCGTTTCGGAGCTTGTGATGAATGAAGCGGCATTCATCCCGGAAGAAGAGGGAGAGGAGAGAAGCGATATTGATCAAATGTTAGGGGGATCATCCAAAAGCGGTGAGGGAAAACCGCCGCAGAAAATGACCCGTCTCGAAATGCTGCAGAAGCAGTTGAAAGAAGCGATCGAACGTGAGGATTATGAATCTGCCGCAAAAATTCGTGATGAAATTCGTTCACTCAGCCGGGGGGATTAGTTGTTGTAGATAGTTCATATCGCACAAACCATCCACATATTACAAAGGTGCACTACTATGGTAAAATCCATTCTGTATAGTTTTGTCGTGACGATTCTATTGCTTTCCTTTTCGATTCCATCGACTGCCGCGATATTTGAGGAAGAAGTGTCGTTGGAACAATTGATTGAACAGATTGATTACTTTTCACAAAAAACGTTCGCACAGGGAGAAGCACTGGAACTTCTATATAAAGCAAACGAACTCTATCCTGAAAACGATGAGATATTATGGCGAATAAGCAGAACGTATGCGGATAGTGCGGAAGTATTGCAGCACAAACCGGAGCAGGATGAAGATACTATTCTCGGTCTTTACGAGACCGCACGTGATTATGCCGATCGTGCTATTGAGGTGAATCCGACGAGTTCGATGGCATTTACACGACGCGCCATTGCGACCGGTCAGATAGCATTGTATAGAGGTATATGGAGTGCGGTCAGTTTGGTAAAAGAGACTCGCGAAGCCATAGAAAGAGCCGTTGAACTTGACAATGAAAATTCCATAGCACATTTTGTGCTTGCTCGTTCGCATGCGGAGGTGAGTCAGCGACCGAGGATTATACGCGGTCCGCTCGGTCTCGGATGGGCAAATATCAATAGGGCGTTGGATCATTTCGATATTGCGATTGCACTGCGCCCCGATTATATCCGGTATCGACTCGACGCGGCGCGGGCTTTTATTCGTGAAAAAGAATACGATCGCGCCGAAGAATTGCTTACAAATGTCGCCGATCTCCCGAAAAATTCACAATTAGATGATATGTATCGCGAGCAGGCGCTTGAGTTGCTTGAAGAGGTGAGAAGTCGTTGACAACAATGAAAGCTTTTTTATTTGATCTCGGCAGCGTTATTGTCGATGTACATCTTGAAAATTTCTTACCCGCCCTCGGGTTGGACGGACAGGTGAGCGTTGATGAAGCGATTGCAAAATATGAATCATCCGGAATAAACAGTGAGTTTGAACTCGGCAGGATCTCCTTCGACGAGTTTCATGAGAGATCCTGCCGTTTGTTTGAAATTGAGTTTGAAAAAACACGATTTCTTTCTGCCTGGAAGGCCATCATTGGCGACGAAAAACCGGGCATATTCGAACTGATACAACGATGTGCGCAGCATGCACCGGTCTACCTGCTAAGCAACACGAACAAACCTCATTTTGAAGAAGCGTTGCGGTTATCACCCGCGCTGCAATTGATGAAGCATTTTTTTCTTTCCTATGAATTGCAGCTTCTGAAACCCGATCCCCGTATCTATACCGAAACAATCGACCGTATCGGTATAGCGGGAGACCAAATATTTTTTACCGACGACCGGGAAGATAATATTGAATCGGCAAAACAAGTAGGTTTACAGGCGGTGCGATTTCGTAATGTCGAACAACTCAAAACCGTATTGCAAAATATATTGGATTAATCTTCCGGAATTATTTTATCATCTCGAAGTGAGTATCGGTATAAAAGTTCTGCCATATCACGGACGGCTCTCTCAAGACCTGTAAATATTGCCCTGCTTACTATAGCATGCCCGATACTGACCTCTTCGATTTCCGGGATCTGTGCGACCGGTTTAATATTTGCATAATTCAAGCCGTGTCCGGCGTTAACTCCGAGTTCCAATGAACGCGCAAGTTCGGCTATATGTCGTATTTTCCCGAGATGCTCTTCGGCTTCCGGGTATGTTCGGGCGTTTGCATATTCACCCGTATGAATCTCAATGTAATCGGCGTCGATCTCGTGTGCCAATCTAATATATTCATCCACGGGATCCAGAAACAAACTCACGGCAATATCTTTTTTATGAAAACGCTGTATGGCGGTATGTATCGTTTTTCTGTCCCTGATAATATCGAGACCTGATTCGGTGGTAAGTTCCTGTCTTCTTTCAGGAACCAGCGTCACGAGATCGGGCATAATATCCAGGGCTATGGTGATAATTTCTTCTGTAGCAGCCATCTCGAGATCAAGGCGTGTTTTAATAGTTTCACGAAGCAGGCGAACATCGCGATCGTTTATATGTCTCCGGTCTTCCCGTAGATGACTTACAATAGCTTCTGCTCCGGCAAGTTCGGCTATATGCGCCGCAGTAACCGGATCCGGTTCAATGCCGCCGCGTGCTTCGCGTACAGTTGCTACATGATCGATATTTATTCCTAATCGCATGAGGTTGCTCCTGTATAAATTCTGTAATTTGGTATGAATTAATGTACGTGAAATTATTGAGTCTTTCAAGATTACATAAAAAATGAATATATTATATGCTGAAGTGTATATATAATACAGCAATCAAAAAATCAATTGAATAATGACTGCAATAGAGTTACCGGACGATAAAGAACTGTTGCGACGCAGTATAGCGGGAGATAAGGATGCGTTCGGCCGATTGGTAACACGCTATATGAAGAGATCGTATTATGTAGCGCGTATATTTACCGGCTCGCACGAAGATGCACTCGATATTTCCCAGGAGGCATTTGTGCGATTGTGGCGTTCTATAAAAAAAATAGATCAGGAGAGGGATTTTTTCCCGTATTATTATGCAATATTAAGAAACCTTAGTTTAAATTCTGTGCGGAATACTAAAAAGCGGGCAATTCCGTTTTCTTTTATGGCGCTTGATACTGTAAACGAACACGCAGATACTAACACTGCCGATACAATTGCTTCACAATCGGAATTGCCTGCTTTAATCGAACAGGCAATGCGGCAAATACCGTTGGAAGATCGTGAAATAATTTTGTTAAAGGATATGCACGGCTACGCATACAAAGAAATCGCCGCATTGCTGTCTATACCAATCGGAACGGTAATGTCGCGCTTATATACCGCCCGCAACCGTTTTAAACAAAGTATGAAGGAGATCGGCTATGAGCACCTCGAATGAAAAAGAACGTGCCCGTCAGTTGATCATGGCGGCGATCGACGAAGAATTACGGGATGAAGACCGGAAAGAACTCTCCGTGTATCTGAATAAATATCCGGAGTTAAAACAGGAATTTAATGAATTCAAAGAACTTCAGGAGATCACCATGCAAACGAAATTTAATCCTTTGCCCGAACAAGTCTGGGATAACTACTGGCTTCAGGTGTATAACCGGCTCGAAAGGGGAATCGGCTGGATACTTTTTTCTCTCGGAGCGATTGTTTTGCTCTTCTACGGATTATACTCAATGATAGAATCGATTCTTGTCGATATCGAAATCGATTGGTGGGTGAAACTTGCAATATTTTCAGCGCTGGCGGGCGTTATCATTTTGTTGATATCCGTAGTACGAGAAAAATTATTTCTTCACAAATCTGAACGTTATAAGGATATACGGCGATGACAATTACAACATCAGGCAGCATTGCAGGTAAGAAGGTGGTAAAAACGATCGGTCTGGTAAAAGGGAACACTATTCGCGCCCGTCATCTCGGGCGAGATTTACTTGCATTCCTCAAGCTTCTGGTCGGAGGTGAAATTGAAGATTATACTAAAATGATGGCTGAATCGCGTGAACAAGCTCTCGACAGGATGAGTGAAGAGGCAAAGCAGCAGGGCGCAAACGCCGTTATTGACGTTCGGTTTTCGACGAGTTACCTTATGAGCAGCGCAGCGGAGATACTCGCGTACGGAACGGCGGTAGTGGTTGAGTAACTCGTAATTCGTGATTCCATTTATTATATTAAGGACAGCAATATCATAACAATGTTGTGTCCTTTATAATAATAAAATGAGTCACCCAAGCGAAATACGCCAGCGAAAGAAAGCCATCAGCATCGCGCTGTTCATCGGAGCATTAATGCTGATTGCCAAAGTCGGTGCATACTTCCTAACCTCTTCTGCCGCTATTCTCTCCGACGCTCTTGAATCGGTCGTACACATTTTTGCCACATCGATTGCTTTTTATAGTATAATCGTCAGTTCGAGACCGCCGGATCGTGATCATCCTTACGGACACGGCAAAGTGGAATTTTTTTCCGCCGGACTTGAAGGCATGCTTATTATCATCGCAGCCGTCGTTATTATGTTTGAGGCGGTTCGGGGTATGATCGTCGGGAGGGAGCTGCAAAATCTTGATTGGGGTATGTATATCATTGCCGGGGCAAGCGTGGTAAACCTTGCGTTAGGTTCATACCTTGTACGAATGGGAAAGAAAACCGATTCGTTGACCCTCATTGCAGACGGAAAACATGTGCTCACCGATTTTTACACCAGCGCCGGGGTCATTGCCGGTTTATTGATAGTTTATTTTACCGGGTTGGAGGTTCTCGATCCGCTGGTTGCTATAGCGGTTGCCCTGAATATATTGTATTCCGGCGGCAAATTGATCAGGAGGTCCGTCGGCGGTCTCATGAACGAATCGGATACCGAACTTTTAACGGACGTTGTTAACCGGCTCATTGAGCATAAACGCGAACCATGGATAGATGTTCATCAACTCAGATCGTGGCGCTCCGGAGACAAACATTATATCGATTTCCATCTTACCATGCCGTACTACTGGGATGTGGAAACCGCACACGAAGAACAGCTAAAAGTCATAGAATCGTTAAAGGATCTTATGGAAGGCAAAGCAGAGGTTCTGATACACATTGACCCCTGTAAACCGACCTGCTGTAAATTTTGCCGGATGAGTGATTGTAACGTACGGGAGGAGGAGTTTAGAGGTTGGAAACCGTGGACAGTTGAACATGCCGTCAATCCGCCGAAGTATAAAGATCCCGATTAATACACGGGGATGCCGATTTTCATGGCGATTCAATAAAAAACTTATTATATTTAAATAGAAAATCATATTCGGAATAATACAATCAAAGTGGATACGATGAAAAATACAGTGTGGGTCGGACTTGGATTTGCTATCGGATTGGGAATCGGTTTTATCCTGCGGGTATCAATGGCCAAACGAGAGAAGGAACCTTTCTTTTACAAACGGTACGCACAAAAGGGTGATTTTGCTTTACGCGATACGGAAAGCGCCATCTCACGTGCTGAATTTTAAAATTACTGAATATACATATAGGTATTTTGTTCGATCAAGGTATCGTATACTATATAAGGGTACGTTTTGTGTTCCCTAACACAGCGATGTATTGATGGTCTGTACTATATTATATTACAACTTACCGAAAAATAGAACAGGTTTTATCATGTCTAAAACAGTTACCTGGATAGCGACAGCAGTGACATTGGCAGTACCGGTAACGTTATTGCTCTGTAAGATTAAAACGAAGCGTAAATAAAACATTATTAACAGACGTTACAGCACCGACGATATTTTGTTCGATATATAACCGGTGTTACGTTGCCGGCAGAGTTTTTTTTCTTTCTTTACGGTATGTCAATTACATACCGGAGGAATTCCCTTCTCTTTTATAACACGCCGTACGGATCAATATCTATCATTATTTTAACGCCTTGAGGTAATTTCTGAGGGAACGATCTTCGAATTGATTCCCGCAACATTTTTCCGGCCGGATCGATTTTTTTTGATGCTTTAATTATTAAATGATAACGAAACAAATTTTTCACCCGGGCAAGGGCTGCCGGTGAGGGGCCGAGAACAATGAACTCTGCGGGAACGGATTCCATTAACTTCGCGCGAATCTTCTCGAGTAACGATGCCGCTGCTTCCTCCCGCTCCGAGCGGGATTCGATCAATGCCAGACGTGTAACCGGAGGCCATTGAGTTTCGCTTCTTTTCGCCATCTCTTCTTCGAAAAAAGATTTAAAGTCGTGAGTTGTGGCGTGTTTTATGCTGTAGTGATCCGGGAAATTGGTTTGTACGATGACTTCACCTTCAATAGCACTCCGTCCTGAACGTCCGGCAACCTGGGTTAAAATCTGAAACGTTCTTTCGCCTGACCGGAAATCCGGCAACAGCAATTGTGTATCGGCTGATACGACGCCCACGAGCGTAACGCGGTCAAAATCCAGACCCTTCGCAACCATTTGTGTTCCGAGAAGAATGTCATACTCACCGCCGCCGAATTTTGTCAGTATCCTGTTGTGCGACCCCTTACGGGTGGTCGAATCAAGATCCATTCGCGCGACGCGCGCGTCCGGGAAGAGCGCCGTTAATTCCTCCTCGACTCGCTGTGTGCCGTATCCCTGGTACACAAGTCGTATCCCTCTGCATTTCGGACACATATCCGGCGGTTTGTTAATACGTCCGCAATAATGACAACGGAGATGTTTTTTAATCTTATGATAGGTCATCGTCACGCTGCAATCGGAACATTCTTCAATGTGTCCGCAATCGAGACACTCAAGATACGGTGAAAAACCGCGCCGGTTCTGTAATAAAATGACGCCTTCTTTCCGTTCGATGCGCTGTCGTATGTGGTCGCGAAGCAGGCGCGAGATTGAAGTGGAGGTACCCGGTTGTTCTTCCCGTATTGCTTTTCGTTCATCACGCATATTGACAATATGTACTTTCGGCAACGGGAAGGTGTTTATGCGTTCGGGCAGTTCGATGAGGTGATATTTATTCGCAAGTGCATTGTTATACGATTCGAGGGAAGGCGTCGCGGAACCGAGTAATACAACTGCGTCGTTTAAATACGCCCGCATAATTGCAACATCGCGTGCATTGTATCGCGGTGAGCTGTCGAATTGTTTGTAGGATGCTTCGTGCTCTTCATCGACAATGATAAGCCCGAGATTGGCGAACGGCGCGAATATCGCCGACCGCGGCCCGATTGCAATCGATGCTTTGCCGTCCCGCGCGCGTTTCCATCCGTCATACCGTTCGCCCTCCGATAAGCGGCTGTGAAAAACTACCACATCGTCTTTGAAATGCCCCCGAAAGCGCTGAACGATTTGCGGCGTCAACGATATTTCCGGAACAAGCACGATGGTGGTTTTCCCCGCAGTGCGTGCATGCTGTATCGCTTCAATATATACCTGTGTTTTACCGCTGCCGGTGATGCCGTGCAGCAGCAATGTCCGGTGTTTTTCTGCATTGAGCGAATCCTGCATCATTTGTAATGCTGCACGTTGATGAATCGTAAGCTCGACTGCTCCGGGCGGTTCGATGTATTCAAATTCCTCGCGCGATACGGTTCGTTTTTCGATGAGAATTAGGTTGCGTTCTGCAAGCGCTTGTAAAACGCTCTTCGAGGCGCCTGCTTTTTGTAATAATTCCTTTTCGGGAATAGTTGTGTCGTTTTTTTGTTCTAATAATGTTTCAAGGATTGCAGCTTGTTTTTTGGCGCGACCGCTCAGTTGATCGGATGCAGCGCGTATTTCATCGGATGTTTTCTCGCGGGTGTTTAACCGGACAAACGTTTCAGTCCTGGGTTTTATCTGTGTTCTCGGTAATGTGTCGTAAACAGATATATATTTTTCTTGAGCAAGCTCGTTGATAGGCGCGTAGATATTTTCGAATCTCGTAAGTTTTTGTAATTGTGTTATTGTTGAATCTTTTCGTTCCTGCAGGTTATGGATGATGGCGGCTTTCCGCGGCGCGCGCTTTCGCCATTCTTCGATCAATGTCTGTGAAGGGTCTTTCTCTAAACGAATAGTACGTTTACTTTCACCGATTAGACCTGTGGGCGTTGCGCTGCGGAGCACTTCACCGAGCGGCGCCATATAATAGTCCGAGATCCACCGGCAGAGTTTGAGCATATCTTCGGTTAAGGTGGGTTTGGGGTCGAGAACATCTTTTATCGGTTTAAGCGCCGGCAGCGTCGTCGATTCAGGATGGTCGACAATATAGCCGATCTTGTATTTTTTCCCGAACGGAACCATAACCCGCGCTCCCGGTACGGCGGTTCCGGTCAACTCCGGTGGGATACTGTACGTAAACAACCGGTCGAACGGAAGCGGCAACGATACATTTGCAAGCGTGGATTCCATACATATAATTTACGGCGAAAGAGGGGGAAATCAAAGTGTTGTGAGACAAAATGATGGGATGACAAAATAATTATTTTAGTTTTAACTTATTTTGAAACTACCACATAACTGTGCATATGTGGTTTTTCATAAGTCCTCCCGGTAAATATATTGTATCAACCACCCAACCGTCTGTACACCTCAATCAACGGAATGTCGAACTTCTCCGCAATCCGTTTGCAATCTTCGAATTCCGGTTTTGTGTACGTCCGTCCGTCTACCTCTACCGTTTTCATTCGAACGCTCCCGAATTCCGTCTCGACGGTTTTTTCTTCGCGATTGAGGGTCTTGCGGTTCATCCGGCGATAGCGTACGCCTAACGTTGTGGTTTCGGTAAGCAGAACATTTATAGCGGCATCCCGGATATCCGGCGTACATAAAGCGGTGATAATAATGCCGGGTCTGCCTTTTTTCATGATAACGGGTGTCAGGAAAGCATCCCGTGCGCCGGTCGAGAGCAGCTTATCAATGACGTGCGGATATAGCTCCGGATTCATATCGTCAACGTTCGCCTCTATGACCGTTATCTCTTCTTCAGGATGCGGCGATTCCGTTGCGCCGACGCCGACACGGAGCAGATTCGGAAGCGCACCGAATATTTTTGTGCCCGATCCGTAGCCGATCGCGTCAAACGTAATTGTTTCTGTAGAAAGAACTCCGCGCGATAACGTTTTTACGATCGCTGCGCCGGTGGGAGTCGTAAGCTCACCCGGGACATCGGTGAATACAACCGGATAGCCGCGAAGTATCTCCATCGTGGCGGGCGCCGGTGTAGGGATAATGCCATGTGCGCTTTTTGTAGTTGAAGCGGCGCCGATTTTTACTGGGGATGAGTATACTGTTTCGACGCCGAGATAATCGAGGCCGATAACTGCCCCGACGATATCAACAATAGAATCGATCGCTCCTACTTCGTGAAAGTGAATATTTTCAACCGGCGTGTTGTGTATCTTTGCTTCTGCCTGTGCAAGTGTGCGAAAAATTGATAGGGCGGATTCTTTAACTCTTTGCGATAGTGTACTTGTCTCGATCAGCTTTTTTATATCCGGGTAATGCCTGTGGTGTGTATCTTTTGCCGAAACGACCACTTCCAACTTAACCGCTGTAATACCGCTATGTTGAACATGCTTTGCTTCGAGTTCATATCCTGAGATCGGCAGCTTAGTCAACTCATCCCGAAGATATTCCAGCGGAACCCCGGCATCGATTAATGCGCCGAGCGTCATATCGCCGCTGACGCCGGCAATAGTATCGAAGTATGCGATTTTTTTACTCATGTGACGGAATAACAGTTATATGCTTCTTTAAATGTTTTAATATTCTATTCGTTGCCCCGGCGTTCTCTTTAACCAGTTGTCTGCACACCGCGCCTGTTTGTTTTCTGAATTGGGAATCCGATAACAACCTTTGAAAAATAGCATGCATCGATTGCTGGTCGGTAACAACAAACCCCCCCGTTCGCCTTGCCAGTTCCACCGCTTCCTGTGAATTAGTATGTTTCGGACCGTAAACGACCGGTATGCCGTATACCGCGGCTTCGAGCACGTTATGCACACTCGATTTAAAACCGCCGCCAATATATGCAATGTGAGCATATTTATATAATGTAACAAGTATTCCCACACTATCAACGATAACTAATTTTTCCTCTTTAAAATTATTGATATGCGAGAATCGTATATGCGTAATTTCCGGTCCCAATTGTTTTTCAATGCGTTCGAGATTCTGTTCGGTCGGTTCGTGGGGAACAAGGAGTGTAAATAAATGCTTTTCTTCTTTAAAAAGCTTTTTAAGTGTTGGAATGAGGTTGTCTTCGTCGGATTGCCAACTGCTTCCAATAACCAGGACTTTTTTTCTTCGTGTAAAACCGTTTGGCAGCAGTTCAACTTCCTGAGCTGCCTTGCTTCGTTGTAATACCTGGTCATATCGGGTGTCGCCGACTTCTTCGATTACAGGATGCCGCAGCCCGAATTTTTTGAACTGACGCGCGTCATAGTCCGTAATCGTAAGGACGGCAGTAAATAGATCAAATAAATGGCGATGGAATGTTCGTAGTACCGGCATTAATCGGAATGATTTCTCACGTAGTGTTGCGCTCGAAAGAAAAAACGGAATACCCGATTCAGCGAGCACCCAGATATGGTTTGGCCAGATATCGTACCGGATAAACACTGCCGCATCCGGTTTGACACGATTGATAAACTTGCGCGCAAGCCGGCGGCTGTCAAGCGGCATATAAGTGATAACATCGGCGAATTTATAATTTATTGAATGCCGGTATCCGGACGGCGAATAGAAACTTACAATAATTGTTCCGTTCGGATAAGCAGACTTTAGTGTTTGGATAATGGGCTTCGCTTGTTCGAATTCCCCGAGCGAAGAGACGTGAAACCAAATCCGCGGATGTTCTTTAATGAGTAGATTAAGCGATTGGTTTAGTTTTTCGAACAACTGTGCGCGATCGCGAAAACCGGCGCGAAGCTTCTTATTAAACAATGAAGCAATTCTCGCAATAACATACAGCGAAGGGTACGTAAAAATATTATATATGTAGAACCAGATCGTTTTCATGTATAATTTATTGTTACAACCACTTTGCCGAAGCTTTCGCGCCTTTGTAAATGGGCGTGTGCATCGATGATTCGTTCGAACGGAAAGACTTTGCCGATAACCGGTTTTACAACGCCATTAATGTACATATTGCGCAGCTCATCGGCTGCTTTGCGAAGATATTCGGCTTTGCCTGTTAACGTGGAAAGGTTAAAACCGGCGATCGTTTTGTTGGATGAGATTAAAGTTGTCAATAAAATAGGCGGCATAGTTAATAGCGACTTGCTTGCACGTAAATAGCTGAATGAATCTTTTCCAATAGCGTCGGCAATGCCGTAAATAATATATCGTCCCATCGGAGCGAGCAGCTTCCACCCGGGTCTGAAGACACGTCCTCCAACCGCATCCATAATCACGTCGACTCCGTAACCGCCGGTTAATTGCTTAATAATAGGAGCGAAGTTTTCTTTGGTATAAATGATACAATGATCGAGACCTTGCCCGGTTGCTATGTCACGCTTAAATTCCGAACCGATCGTGCCGAATACTTCAGCGTTGTAATGCTTTGCAAGTTGAATGACTGCAAGCCCGACGCCTCCGGCGGCGGCATGAACAAGTACTTTTTCATTGGGCTGAAGTTTGCCAAGTGTAAACAAACCGTGGTATGCCGTAAGATATACTACTAAAAAAGAGGCGGCTTCTTTAAAACTCATCGAATCGGGAATCGGTCCGGCCATTTTTTGATTAACAACCACGTATTCGGCATGGCTGCCCGTTCTACTGTATCCCATGACCCGGTCTCCCGGTTTGAGTACGGTTACCTTGGAACCGATATCCGTGACAATACCTGAAAACTCCATCCCCGGAATGAACGGCGGCTTGGGAGTATTCGGGTAGATCCCCGTACGCATCAGAACATCGGCGAAATTTAATCCGATAGCTCGAACTTGAATTTGTATTTGATCGGGGCCCGGCTTTGGTGTCTCGGTTTCTCGAATTTGCAAAACATCCGGGCCTCCGTATTTAGTAACAAAAGCTGCTTTCATAGTAAAATCAATACTATTTTCGGAAGGTCCAATTGTTGCGATAACAATATCACTAAATATTAAACAATATGCAACAACCTTTTCGGCAATACCTGTTCGCACGATTACCCGGAACGGGAGGATGCGCAGAATTATTTCGGAAGGCGGACAATGGTGATTAGAGTTGCGGTGAATTTTTGATGTGGAGTATAAAAGTGGATGGCCAAAAAGTACGAGCCCTCTGTAGGATTCAGTTGTTGTTAGCCCAATGACCACCGACGTCGATTTTGGTACCCCTTACTTACTGAATTAAAGAAAGAGCAGTCGGTTTTTCATAGAATCTTGAGAATTACTCTGTAGTACTCTTAATGCCCTCCGTATTGTTTCTCCAATCGTTAATTGTTTTGATACAATAATTCCCCAATGTTCACGCCCGGTGTTGACATAATCATTGTGCAGTAACACGAAATGTTTAACATTGAATGTAATCAAACATCTTTTTTCCTTCGCAGCGTACATAAGTTGTTCAGCATCTGATTTACCTTTTCGACTCAACTCTTGAGCATGCTCCACATCAAACCCTCTTTTACGAAGAATCGAACCTAAGTTGGAATGCATATCTTCATCCAAAAATAATTTGAGTTTTTCCACACTCTCTAACTATGTTCTCTGTTTCGGGTGTTGTTTGACTTGGGTTTGCCAATATTCCATGTCGGAATATTCGGCCAACTCACTATCAATTTCTTGTTGATGGTCAAAATAATAAGCAAGCGCCGAATGAATCTGGGAAGCCGTCAAATGTGATAGAGTAGTTAGAATTTCATCCACATTCATTCCCATTTGATAATAGCCAGCGATAGTGCGTACTGTAATTCTGGTCCCTTCAATAATAGCCGCACCACCTGCGATTTCCGGATTAGACGTTATGTATGGATAAGTCAAGTTTTTTACTGCTACACTCATAGTATCTTTCCTCACTTCATCTGCCAAATAATATTTTCTCTTATTAGTTTAAATGTATTCAAAAAAATCGAATGAGGCAACAGGCTTCGTTTTTTATGCTGTCTATGGGTGCGAGTAAGCTGCCCGCCCAATGATAACGGCAAATCCGCCCAACCTGTTCCATATGCATATTCTAACTGAGTCCTGTCGCGCCACTTTTCCCCTTTACCGAGTCAGAGGTCTTGCGTCTTCCGGCTGTTCGGAGCCATCACTACCAGTATTTGAACGTATACGATGAGAGGGAACAGCAGCGCTATACCGAAGATGACGAGCATCCATGTAACCAGTGTGGGTTCAAGCATAAAACTTTTCGTTCTGATATGATGCGAGATTTCCTCGATTTTTTTCCCTTTGAAAAGTATTTAGGGTGATAAAGCGTCTAACGGCTCGATAAGTACTTGAATGTAAGCAAATAAACGCAAAAGCGCCAGCTTGATTTGCTTGTTATTGGGCGCAGCAATTAATTATAACTTTTTTGGGCATTGATACTAACTCTAAAATTGATTGGAGTTTTTACAACATTCTTATTTTCTGGCCGAAAAGGATTTTTGATCTTCCAAACTTTAGGCCTTTTCGAAAGAATCTCAAAAACTACATAGACATAATAGTTTTGAAGTTCTTTTGCCTTATTTAATTCATTAATTGAAAGAAAGAAACTAGCATTCCCAACTTTAGATCGAGTTGTTTTTACTTCGATATATCTTGGTTCACCATTTTCTTCAAATGATTTGATGTCATATCCAAGATGATCATATTCCGCTATTTCAATTTTCTCTGCGAGGTTTTTCCTTCCCTCATTCGACAAACGATTTTTTTCTAATTCAAAAACGATTTTCTCACCTCTATTGCCGAGCCTTTTTAGTATTCTTGCTTCTTTTTCATAATCTGGATTTGAATTTCTGCTTCCTTTATGACCAGAGAAGTTTGTAAAGTTCGGACTTGTAATCTCTAAATCAATCCATTCAGGCTGTGGATTTACAGGAAATTCAGGTTTTCTGTAATCACGAAGAGGATCTTGATTTGATTCTTTTTGACCGTGACTGATTGGTTTCCCGGGATATTCACTATCTAAAAAAGTAGAAAAAAGATCCAACGACCAATTTCTCATTACAGCATCTTGGTTTTTGAATTTGACTAAAGCCTCTCTTTTTATAACAGGGTCTGCTTTTATTAACTCAGGTGTGTCAATATTGAGATGAGTCAAATAATGCTTAAGATGATCGTTGGAAAAAATATTTAAATACCTTTCAGGATAATATGTTGATAAAACTTTCCCTTTAAACATGGGAGAAAGCCTATTCTTCACGATTTCATTTAAGTCTTCCTCTTTACCAGCTTTCAATATATTTAATAACTCTTTTTTTACCTCCTCATAGGCTTCTTGGTGGGTGGGACCGAATTTTTTGGTGAATCTATATTTTTTGACTGGGTCCGAGCTTGTTTTGCCATAATAGACTCCAAATTTAAATGCAGTAGCACCCACAATACTGCCAAGGTCACCCAATTTACGTTCGAGTATATAGCAAAAATTTTCTCCCCGTCCTACTTCTTTATTGCCAATTGCATACAATTCAATAGGCATTTTCTTGATGGATTCGGGTGTAAATTTTTTCACAAATTTTTCCCTCAAGTCATGCAATTGTTTTCGGCTTTTCATTAATTCTTCGATTCGAGCTTCGAACCTTGCCTGAGCATCCTTCAGATAATGTTCACTCATATATCTTTATTTTGCAATGTAAATTTGTTGAGCCCAATAACGATCCGCAATTTAACCGGCGGAGGCAGAACTTCTCATGGAAATGCTCGAGTCTTTTCACCCGTTCGGTTGAAATTGCCTGTTATAGCACAAGTGTTTATTAAAATTAGATACATTAATGTGATAAAGATTCTTTTAATAGTTCGATGTCAAAATATTTATCATTTTCAATAAGCGCCTCATACATTAAAGGAGCATAATATTCATAATTTCTTAATGCTGAAAAGGCTAATTCGTTTTCATTTTCAAGAGTGTGGATTTTAAATAGTAAGTAATAAATAATTCCTTTAGAACCAGGAGCAATATTTTCTAACTCACCTAGTGTTGTGTCCCATAAATATCTTTACTATGTCGTAGGATTTCCATATCTTAGCTCTATCATGTATATTAAGGAGATAGAGCTATGAAAACTGGTCGTCCAAAGAAACATCTAACTCTGACTGATGAAGCCCGAGATGACCTTGAGTCCCTCGCGCGTTCTCGCAGCATGCCCCATGCGCTGGTGCAGCGTGCACGGATTATCCTTTTTGCTGCCGCCGGTGAAACAAATAGTGCGATTGCCAAGAAAATGGGAGTTTCCAAACCCACGGTTGGCATATGGCGAAAACGCTATATCGATTATGGACTTGAAGGATTGCATGATGAACTGAAACCTGGTCGCCCACGAACAATTTCTGATGAACAAGTGGCTACCGTCATACGAAAAACGCTCAAGACCAAACCCAAAAAGGGTACCCATTGGGCGGTACGTCCAATGGCTGAGTCCACGCGGATTTCGAAATCTACCATTCACCGGATTTGGACTGCCTTTGGTCTTCAACCCCATAGGCGAAAGACTTTCAAGCTTTCTACAGACCCATTTTTTGTTGAGAAAGTCCGTGACATTGTTGGCTTGTATTTGAGTCCTCCTGATAATGCCGTGGTTCTCGGTGTTGATGAAAAGAGTCAGATTCAAGCACTGGATCGCACTCAACCGGTGTTGCCAATAGGACTGGGTTACGTCGAGGGCGTCACTCATGATTATGTTCGACATGGTACCACAACACTTTTTGTTGCTTTGGATATTGCAAACGGCACAGTCATGACACAATGCAAGCGTAAACACCGTCATCAGGAGTATTTGGCTTTTTTGAAACATATTGACGAGGAAGTTCCTGAGGAACTTGACATCCATGCGATTGTGGACAACTACGCGACGCATAAGCACGCAAAGATCAAGCGCTGGTTAGCTCGTCACCCTCGTTGGCATATTCATTATACACCAACATATGCCTCATGGCTCAATCAAGTTGAGATATGGTTCAATCTCATTACCCAGCAGGCAATTCGGCGCGGCACATTTTCAAGTGTCAAAGAACTCGTGACTAAAATCCAACAGTACACTGACAACTACAATCGTCACCCGCGTCCCTTTGCGTGGACTGCAACTGTTGATTCAATACTTGCCAAGATTGAACGACTTTGTCAAAGTATTTCCGGGACGCAACACTAGCTTAGCCACGCCTACCTACCCTTTTCCTCGCTAACTATTGATTATATGGTTTCCAGATAATACCACTATCTGGCGTAGTTGTGGTATAATATACATACATAACTTCCGTGTATCGATAGTAATTACAATAAGTTAAAGCAAATTATTTAATGGTCCTGCGTGTTATATGGTTTCCGTATAATACTCATTTCCTCGTTTATAAATGAATTGGACTTTTTACTCCTCTACCACCTCTGTTCAGTACGTGTGTATAACCCGGATTGCTATCGGGGCGTTGTTCGCACATCTGAGCACCTCTGGCGCCATGGCGAACAGCGCCATTTATGACCCATTAGCTCTTGATCTGTTTGCACCTTTACCGTCCCGTACCATGATTTCGTTCCTGGCGAAATCAATATCTTGAACACGCAAACGTAGACACTCGATGAGACGAAGTCCAGCACCATACCCCCGACGGCTATCGGGGGTTTCTCCGTACTTTTACTATACCGGCGTGCTTGTAGCGCCTTTCGCAGATTGTCCATCAACTTTGGCTGTCGTTGAAAGTGAGCTAAAAGCTCATGCGCCTCCGGCGTAGTTGCAATATTTGAAGATACACCACTCATCGGTATATGCCTGGCATATTGGCTTCGAGTATTTTGCTGATTATGAATTATCTTTGCACTGCACTCATCGTAAGGCAAGAGTAACTTTGATGAATATAACTACTGAATGTTAATAATCAAAAATTTAAAAGTCAAGGGTTTTTATTTTTTAATAGCACTCGCTTGATATTAAGAAGTATTTTTCTCAATATATAGACCTGATACCTGTAAAAGGAATTAATAATTATAATAACAATGCAAGGTATATATGAATATTCTGGTTATCGGTCATCTATGTTATGATGAAATACATCCCCCGGATCAGGAACCCGTTTACGGATTCGGCGGTATTTTTTATTCCGTTGCTGCGCTTGCAGCAGTGGCTGGAAATGGACATAAGATTATACCGG
>PWYR01000052.1 GCA_003567775.1 Ignavibacteriales bacterium
GGCCCGAGCGTCATTCTGTACACTAACGACGGAGGCGAAAGCTGGACGACGCAGGATCATCAGGGTGCACAAAACCTTACCTCGGTTTATTTTATCGATGAGAATACCGGATGGGCGGTCGGCGGTTCGACAAGCGATGTATATATTTTACACACACAGGACGGCGGTGAAAACTGGACTGTTCAAAAAACCGGACAGCCGAGAACGACATTGCTCAGCGTTCACTTTATCGACAGCGATAACGGATGGGCAACCGGCGTCGGGGGCGCCGTCCTGAGAACAACGGACGGCGGAGAAAACTGGACGGAGGTAAACTTAAATACGCAACAAACGCTTGAAGATGTATACTTTATCGATGAAACCTACGGATGGATTGCAGGCGACGAAGGCACCATCTTCCGAACCACCGACGGCGGTGAAAGCTGGGAGGAGCATGAAACCGGCATCGACGTTATGTTCGCCGTTTACTTCGTAAACGAGAACCGCGGCTGGTGCGCCGGCTATAATAACGTACTCACCGCATACGACGGCGGGGTTACGTGGGAAGATGATAAAGTCGAGTTCTTTCAAACAGTACGCGCCCTGTATTTTCTCGATGAAGATACCGGTTGGGGAGCAGGCGGCGGCGGATTTATTACACGTGGATACATCATTAAATACGGCGGCTCGGTAACGCCGGTAGCTCAAAATCCTTCAGGCAAGCTCCCGGAAAACTTTGAACTGCTGCAAAATTATCCCAATCCGTTCAATCCGTCAACATCGATTACATTTTCACTTCCGTACAAGAGCAACGTAACGATACGCGTTTTTAATCTTCTCGGTCAGGAAGTATCCCGTCTCATCGACGGCGAATCGATGCATTCAGGTACATATAACGTTGCATTCGATGCGGGTAATCTTTCGTCGGGTGTGTATTTTTACAGTTTAGAAGCACAACCGGTGAACGGGGAAGACACCTTTACATCGGTGCGATCGATGATACTGAGTAAATAATTTTCGCCACTCCGGAGAGTGGCTGGTACAGCGAGTAACCTGTAACAGCGACTCTCCAGAGTCGCGTAAGCGATGGCGCCGGAGGCGACAGCGCTTTGTTAAACGGCGAAGATAAAAAATAACATTCCCGGCATTGTACAACACATTTCAAAGCCCACCTCCGGCGGGCTACGCCGCTCGGGAGAGCGGCTGCTACATATTCCTTATCTCCCACGGCACAATGACCTTACCCGGTTCGTTCAACTCATCCTTCACTCTCATAAACGATAACCCCGCATGCCGGGTTGAATCCTTATACTTCTCATACCACTCTTCGAACGTCGAATCGAACGTGGTCATAGTGCCCATTGCCGATTCGCGGAAGTAGAGCTTTCCGTTCTTTCGAATTGCGATCAGCATGTGGGCGGAGAAAATATTCGGCATATCGGCATAGATCAATGCGAAGATATCCCCCGAGCGAATATTGTTCTTAATTGCCGGCAGCGCGTTCATCGGGATATAGTCAATGGTCACGTCGCGGTCGGGTTTGACGTAGCGAAGATCGTCGATGCCTTTGTTTTTGAAGAATGTTTCGTGCGAGATAGTCCGGGTAAACTGCTTTGTATGCTCGCCGCCGATTTTCCGGGTGACATCGTCAAGCAGCCAGTCGTTTTCGGGAAGCCAGTCCGCCATTGTATAATGATTGCGCGTACGCATACCGATTATGCCGTCTTTGTACCGTATCTGCTGGAGATTATTGAAAAAATTATCCCAGCTATCGGAAATGGCGAGTGCGAGAACGTGCTCGCAGTACACCATGCAATTAGTTTCCTGAAAGTTCACCAGCGGCTCCGTTTCATAGAGCGCATACGGACCATCGCCGGCGCAGGTGAGATTGTACGGCATGCCGAGAAACAGTTCCGAGTAAAATTCGATGCGTTCGGTAACCGTCATGTTCTTCTCTGCAGTAACCGCAAGCAGCGAGTCGATTTGGTGGTTCGACATATTCGAGATTGGTGCGGTATCCTGTGCAGGTAGGGTTAACGATATTAACAATACAATAAACAGAGGGTATAGAAAGTTTTTCATATGATATCCTTATTAAATCAACCAAATCCTAAATCCGAAATTCTACCCCGATGGCTATCGGGGAAACAAATTCAAAATCCAAATTTGTGAATACCGTTGCTTGATGTTTTGAAAATTGAGAGTTTTGATAACTTGAAATTGTTTAGGATTTAGAACATCAGTGCTTAGAGTTTATTCCCTGTATGACAATAACAAAACTCTTAACTCATTAACAGTATCAACCCGGTACGTCGGCTCCGATTCATCAATTTCTTCCTTCGTTGCGTAGCCGTACATAACGGCGATGGAATCGATCCCGTTTTCATGAGCGCCGAGTATATCGTACTTACGATCACCTATCATCACCGCGTTATCTTTGATGTCGTTTCCCGTATTTGAGAAAACATGATGTATAACATCTTTCTTTTCGCTGATCGTACCGTCGGGCGATCCGCCCACGACAAGGTCAAAATATTGATTTAATTTGAAAATGTCCAACACCTGGTGTGCGCCCGGTGTACGTTTCGAAGTTGCAACGATTAATTGCTTGCCGGCGCGTTTCAGATCCGCTAACAATTCCGGAATGCCCGGATACAGTTTGTTCTCGAACACTCCCTTCTCCGTATAATACGAACGGTAGTACGTTGCGATTTGCTCCGCACGTTCTTTCGTAATTCCATATACTTCCTGCAATGTTTTTTGTAACGATGATCCGATAAACGATCTGAGTTTATCCGTATTCTGCTCGTTAATGCCCGCTTTACCGAGTGCGTATGTAAGTGCGCTTATTATTCCTTCTTCCGAATCGGTCAGCGTTCCGTCGAGATCGAAAAGGAGATGTGTATATTTTTTCATTGTTCCCCTTTAATGATGGTGATGACATGTATCTTTGAGCGTTACTTCGGGTAATTTATTATCGATGAACAGCCGGACAACACTTTCGACCGAATCGTTATGTTCCGCCCGGTATACTTTCATGCCGGCTGCATGTATCTTGTCGAGGGCGCGTCTGCCGATACCTCCCGTTATCATCGCATCGAGGTTATAGGAATGAAGCGATGAAAGGGGATTACAACGTCCGTGTTCATGATGTTCGTTGTTGTTTGCTACTTCCTCTATTTCATTTGATTCGGTATCGTAAATGATGAACCACGGTGCACTTCCAAAATGACCGTATGTGCGCGACTGTACACCGTTATTTTCTTTAACCGGTATGCATATCCTCATTGGAATACTCCTTCATATTCTTTTTATTTGATTCTGCAAATATTCTCACTGTTGCACGATTGACAATAACCCGGTCTGCCCGTACCGAATGATTTCGACCATTCAGCACCGCAATCATTACACTTGAACAATCGCTCATTCTTCAAAGAAATAGTACCGCCCTGTACCGTTAGCGCCTTACCGTGTACGAGCATCTCGGCAATTTTATTATGCGCTGAGGAAAGTATATTTCCGAAAGTCTGTCGCGAGACGTTCATCTTGCGCGCCGCTTCTTCATGGTACAAACCTTCGAGATCCGCGAGACGGATCGATTCGAATTCATCCAGCGTTAAATCAATTTGTTTTAACCGTCTGGCAGGTACACCGGCAGGTTTGAACACCAGATAATCGGGTGAATATTGCACCCGTCTGCATTTTGTCGGCCGCGGCATGTGTCAGTAAGTTTTAGTTATTAGCATATGCTAATAATATGATTTATCGATGAGAAAGTCAAATCCGGGGACTTAAAATATCCGGTACGTTATACTTTTTACATCCTGCTCTGGAAATAATACGTGAGTCCGATGCCGTAGCCGATTCCAGAGAATGAACTATCAAGATCAGTGATAAACCGATCATGAAATAGATACGATATATTTCCGGAGAGTACAATCCGGTCCTCTATAAAATATTCGGCAGTAAACCACAAATGATGGCTTCTGTGCGTTATCCTGTTATTAATCATCTGCCGGGCTTCGTCGTACCAGATCACCCTTAACTCATTTCGAAGAGTTGCCTGTAATAAAAGCCGGTCGGTAACGGTCCAGAGCCACGAGGGATTTATCTCAACCAACAATTGATCATCTTGAATTGTATCATCGGAAGACATCTTTTGGTAGAATAGTCCGTACGAACCGTTTGCGTCAATACCTATCTGATGCCGTAATGTGAGATTCTTAAAATATGATGCCGACAGATGCGGTCCGATATGTTGCGTTGCTATCCGGAACAATGAGGACGATCCCCGGCTGGTGATTAAATTCACCGTTTCAGTTCCGTTAAAATTATATTGTATTGTATACATCATACCTATACGTGCATCCCATCCCTCACGCCGGATGCCCGTCGATTCCTGGAAAATATCGGCAAGATAGAACATCTCGTATGCGGAAAGATCGCCGACAACCGGTTCGACAATCGAGAAAAGATCTCCCCAGAAATGACGTGCGGGACGCATATACACCCGGTTATATCCGAACTGCTGTGAGATATGTTGTGCAAGTTCTTGAATATGACCCGCATCGATAGCGTCTCCTCTTCCAATTGCTAATGCACGTTCACGGAACCGCAATGCACGAATTACCGGGGTGACGTTGCGTATCCGTCCTGTTCCGAGCCCGGCACGTAAACTTAAGGTTACATTTTCATTCGTCGACCGGTCTATCCGGAGGTCGATATCTTCCTGCTTTCCTCGCGCATGTAAGTAGTTTAAATTTCCGCGTATATAATAGAAACGATTGTTATTAAAGTAGTTTACATAATCTCCGGATGACGATATCCCTCTTTCACGGGAAGTAGTAACCCGGTTTGACTGAGAAGGATAATCTTCATCGTCTTTCCTGCGCTGATAAAAACCGGATAGTATACCTTCTATATCAAAAGCAAGAATTCTTTCTTCGCTCTCATGGAAATAATTATACTCGGGTCGAAGATCAATGTTTGCCGATCTCCGGCGGGATGTTGCACCCTCGCGTTCCGTTCCCGTAAAATTGCCGGATGATTGAAGATGCATACGAATTACCGAGTATCCCCAATCGGGAAGCCGGTATTGCTCTATTGTTGAAATATCGGTATGATCCTGAAAACCGACCGACTCCTGTGCATAGCCGGCGTTAGACAGAAATAATATTAAGAAAATAAAGTATATCGCCGGCTTGATTAGTCCGAAACTGTTTTGTGTGTTCATAATCGGATCCCCTGTGCTGTGATATCATAGAATGGAGTTTTTTAGTGTCGAGGGTATGTTTCTGCCGGATAGTAATTCTTATACCC
>PWYR01000093.1 GCA_003567775.1 Ignavibacteriales bacterium
ATAGGTTTCTCAATCTTAAAGTTTAGCTCTGTAAAAAAGAGTCCGCTCGAAATACAACTCAGCAGTAAAACAGGTTGAATCCAATGAATAAAAGAGTGTAGTGTAAATAAGAGGACATACCTCCACAAAACTAAAAACCCGAAACTTAGAATACAAACCACAATGTGGAGCAATTATGAAAAATAAATTATTAGTTTTAAGCACCCTGATCATATCAATATTACTATTAACATCATGTTCAAACGGTAACAAGGAATACGCAATGGGATTACCGGAGAATATACAGGACGCTGTTATAAATGAGATGATTGAAAAATTTGGTGAGGAACATAAAGAACGCATTCAAACCGGGGTAAAGCAGGTTGCCGAACGCTGGCGAAGCGACGATGGAACCGAAGAGGAATTCAAAAATTTCTGTCTTGAAAATTTTTACCACAAGCAGGATGAACTCGATCTTGTGTTCGATCGTTTTCAGACGAATCTCGAAGCGCTCTACGGTAATCTGCACAGGATAAATCGTCAGTTTATGTGGCAGTTGCACGTTGAAGCCGGTCCTGTTTTACCGATTGACTATATGTTCGGTGCATACAACATTTATGCACACGTGAGCGACGATCTGTACAGGTCTAAGATCGCATTTACCGCGTTACTGAATTTTCCGATCTATACACTCGAAGAGAAAACGGTAAAAGGAGACCAATGGACGCGCCGGCAATGGGCGGAAGCGCGTCTTGCGGACGGCTTCATAAATCGCGTTCCGGCAGAGGTAAGTCAGCAGCGCAGCGAGATTTATACATACGCCGACGATTATATTACGCACTACAACATCTACATGCATAACCTGCTCAACGATGACGGCGATCGCTTGTTCCCGGAAGATTTACGATTGATCAGTCATTGGGGTTTGCGTGATGAGATAAAAGCCCAATACCCCAATCCCGACGGTATTGAACGGCAACAGATGATCTACCGGGTTATGCAGCGCATCATCGCGCAGGAAATTCCTGCGGTCATGGTGAATAAAAACGAGGCGGATTGGAATCCCTTCTCAAACGAAGTATGGGAAACCGGTACACAGGAGTCCCTCCCTGCCCATCCCGAACCGAACACACGGTACGAACATTTTTGGAAAACATTCGAAGCGGAAAAGCTTGTCGATCCTTATTCGCCGGTAAACCCGACACTGATCGATAGACGATTCAATACACAACGTGAGATTCTCGAAGAAGACGTCGAGGCAATGTTGATTGAAATTTTAACTGCACCGGTAATTCAGGATATAGCACGCT
The DNA here is from genome assembly GCA_003567775.1 of Ignavibacteriales bacterium. GTDB lineage: Bacteria > Bacteroidota > Ignavibacteria > T3Sed10-11 > T3Sed10-11 > T3Sed10-11. The sequence continues at coordinate 1,290 of PWYR01000093.1, forward strand.
TGATAGAAAACCGTCTCGGACGCAACCTCGAACCGTTCGATATATGGTACGATGGTTTCAAAGCGCGCGGGCAATATCCCGAAGAGGAGCTTGACAGGATCGTTCGTGATCGGTTTCCGACGGTAGATGCATTTGAAGAAGAGTTACCTCAAATACTCCGGCGGCTTGGCTTCTCACGCGATCGGGCTGAATATTTATCCGCCCGCATCACGGTCGATCCGTCGCGGGGAGCGGGTCACGCGTGGGGCGCCCGGATGAGAGGAGATAAAGCGCACCTACGCACACGCGTTCCTGAAGATGGAATGGATTACAAGGGTTTCAACATTGCAATGCATGAACTCGGACATAATGTCGAACAAGTGTTCACGCTCGAAGGAGTTGATTACTATGCATTGAACGGCGTCCCCAACACGGCGTTCACCGAGGCGTTTGCTTTTGTCTTTCAATATCGCGATCTCGATGTGCTCGGTTTAACAACGGATGATCCGGAGGCGGATGCATTGCGTACACTGAACGATATGTGGAACACCTATGAAATAGCCGGCGTATCGCTTGTCGATATGCGTGTATGGCGGTGGATGTATGAAAATCCCGATGCCGGTCCCCGCCGATTACGCGACGCTGTGCAGCGCATTGCGACAGAGGTTTGGAACGAGTATTATGCGCCGGTATTCGGCATAGAAGACGTATCCCTGCTTGCCATATATTCGCATATGATAAGTCTCGGTATGTATATTCCCGATTACACTATCGGTCACGTGATCGCATTTCAAATTGAGGATTATTTACAGGGAAGAGATCTTGCGATGGAGATGGAACGTATGTGTATTCAGGGCCGTTTGACGCCGCAGTTATGGATGCAGAAGGCAGTCGGATCGTCGATCAGCGCACAGCCGATGATCGAGGAAGCCGGTAGGGCTGTGAGGAAGATGGAGTAAATTTATCTTGTTATAATTATTAAAATGAAAACCGATAAGCTAAGCACGCATGATATACCCGTACGACGGATAATTATGCGGTATCTATTGTTCCAGATTCCCGGCATTTCGATACTCATACTGGTTTCGTTATTCTTTTTATATGTCGTTGAAGTGCCGGGGTGGACAATCTGGTTGCTTGCAGGTGCGTGGGTAATCAAAGAGTTGATAACAGTTCCTTTTACCTGGCGGTTGTATATACGACCGCGGTTAAGTCCGGCTGAATTGATGCTCGATCAGTACGGTGTTGCAATAGAAAAACTTGATCCCAAGGGATTTATACAATTCCATAATGAGATTTGGGAAGCGGAGGCAGCCGATCCGCACATGATAATAGAAAAGGGTGAAACGGTTAAAATACACGACATACGCGAAATGCGGTTAATTGTCGAAAAAGTAAAATAACTCGCCTGCCGTTTATAATACGAAACGTACTCCGATAAAGGTGCTGATATAATCTATCGATTCACCCTCGGTGTTGATGGTATTATATTTTACACTCGCATCGATCTGAAAATTGGGATTGAGGTAGATAAGAGTACCTCCACCCACACCGAAGCCAATATCGGAGCCGGAGCCGGATATGGTTTCGTCGAGAAATGATTCATCCCATGATACGATGTGTATGCCGAACTCTGCGGCAGCGTATGGTGAAATTCCCCCGGTTAGTAAATAATATCGTACACCGGCAAGGAGGGGTACGGTAGTTAACGATGTCTCGTATGTTTCCTCATGGTCTAGTCCAAATTCATCGACAAGAACCTCGCTTAAGCTCCACCGTGAAAAACCTGCGGATGCGGTAACACCCCAGGTGGGATTCACCCGGTATTCAATATCGCCTCCCAGACCAATGCCGGAATCGTGAATATCTCCGAAGTGACCGGTCGGGATTGTCAGCCCGCCCCATACGCTCACACTAATATTATTCTGGGTGTAAGAAATGCCTGAAGCGATAATGAAAATGCATACTATACTGATTAATCGTTTCATAGCGCCCTTCTTTTTGTTATTTGATGTGTAAAAAACAAGGTATGAAAGTTATGCCTAATATGCAAAAAACAGCCGCATGTTTTGCCAATTACTGTGGAATGTTCTACATTGTATGTTTGTACAGAGATATGAACCTGTATTTAACGGAGAAAAAATTATGTCTGACTATAACCATTTTATTTCTTTTATCAAAGAGCTTGCCGCGAAAAGCAGCGATGTAATTCTTCCGTATTTTGCGAATCACGACGTTATCGTTGAGCAAAAAAGCGACGAAACCCCGGTCACCATTGCCGACCGGAGGGCGGAAAAAATAATGCGTGAACTGATCGGAGACCGGTATCCCGATCACGGTGTTATCGGAGAGGAGTACGGGAATGAAAACGTTGAAGCTGAATTTGTCTGGGTGCTCGATCCCATCGACGGAACCAAGTCCTTTGCGTCTGCATGCCCGTTATTCGGTACATTAATAGCACTGCGTCATAACGGTGAGCCGGTGCTTGGTGCTATTCATTTGCCTGCGCTCAAACAACTCCTTATCGGCGACGGAAAACTAACAACGCTGAATGGAAAACCTGTCCGGGTACGAACCACGGAAAAAATAACCGATGCAATAATGCTCACCACCGATATTCTTTTTGTGGAAGAATATCGCGACTTTGCGGGATTTGAAAAACTGATGCGTGAAGTCAAGTTATTCCGGACCTGGGGTGATTGTTACGCCTATTTTTCGCTTGCAACGGGTTGGACCGACATCGCCGTCGATCCGATTATGGAAGAATGGGATATTCAGGCGCTTATTCCGATTCTCCGCGGCGCGGGCGGAGTAATTACGGCTTGGGACGGAAGCGATCCGGTGCATGCAGATTCAATTGTTGCGGCATCGTCTGCATTACATCCTTATGTCATTGAAAAGATAAACCGGAGGTAATCGGTAGTGTAGAAGTGGCTTACGTATAATAAAGGCGAATCATATTGATCCGCCTTTGGAAGCTACATACGTTGCATCAAGCATTTATAGTGGGAATCGTACACCAACGAACAGACTGATGAAATCTCCCGAATCTTCTCCGGGGTCGATGGAGTTGTATTTTACATTGGCATCGAGATATAAACTTGTACCTATTGAGAAGAGTACACCCCCGCCTACCCCAAAACCAAAATAGGATTCAGAATCCGAGAAAGACATGCCTCCTCCAGATACTTCCCATGATGTCATATGCAGACCAGCTTCTGCACTTACATATGGTGAAAGATCGCCCGGTGCAAAATAAAACCTTACACCCCCGAGCAATGGTATACTCGTCATTGAGTGATCGACTGATACACCAACTTCTTGTACACTATCACTCCAGCGTAAATACCCTGCCTTCCCGGTGATTGCAAGTGAAGGGCCCATGGCGTATTCAAAAATTCCGCTAACTCCAATACCAGTATCGTAGAGGTCTCCAAAATCCCCTGTCGGAAACGTTAAACCACCCATTATACTTACGCTCTGACCGAATGAAACACCCGAAAAGAGTATGAGAATACATAAAACCGCTCCAAGTTTTTTCATTATGTGCTCCTTGATTAAATGTGAAAGAAGTGGCCAATTAGTAAAATGATGTACAAGGTATGGAAGTTTTCTTAAATACGCAATACCGGTTATGAAAAATTAAGGGTATTTTTTAATATTCGCTTCGACCAAAAATTAATAGGTATTTGCTTGCCCGGAATAAACCTGCTTACTATATTGTTATATCGATATCGCTCGATGCCTTTTTGGTAGAGTGTACCTGAGGCGAACCGTTAATTCACTAACAACTCACAGGAGAGTAACCATGCATTCGATTGTGAATTCCCCTGCAGTTGCAGGGGGTTGAATCGATGTTAGTCCGGGTTCCCGGTGCTGCACATTATATTGCAGCCCGCCCGAGTAATTTGATCCGAAAGGTTGTTCATATTGTGGGATGGTTTGACCGGTA
>PWYR01000158.1 GCA_003567775.1 Ignavibacteriales bacterium
CCGATTATAACATATTTACATCCGGCCTCCTTCAACATTTCAGCAGAAACTTCACCGGTGTATGCTCCTTTTGCTTCGAAGTGAACATTCTGTGCGCCGAGCTTAAACGGCGTATCTTTAATTAATTCATTCGCAAGTATGAGCGATGTAAATGGCGGACACAATACTACTTCACGGTTGAGTGAACTGCTTATGATTTTTTGTTTCAATCCATTGATCAAATTCGCTGTTTCCGACAGCGTACCGTTCATCTTCCAGTTTCCCGCTATAATTTGTTTTCTCTGTGTCATAATTCAGATATATCCTTCTTTTTTTAAATGATCGAGTATATTATCATAAACCTTTTTTGCATCGTTTTTAAAATTTATATAATCTTCCTCATGATCGGTTAAAAACACAAATGTCTCAATCGTCATAATCTCATTGATTAATATAACTCAATATAACACTTTACTTTATGAAGACCCGATGGTATACTCTTCACCTCTTGTTGCGAGTTTCGAGAACACCACCTTATGAATCGGATGAGTTACGGTGAGGACTGGGCACCCGGCTTTCCGTACTACCTCGGCGGTATTGTTACCGATAAATACCCGGCGCAGACCTTTCTGTCCATGTGTCGACATCACGATCAGATCTATCTCGCGGTCTTCCGCAAATCGAATAATGGAATTGTTCGGTTCAATATCACGATCGTATATAAACTCTATTTCAATGTCTTTCGCTTTTTGACTTATATCCGACAATTTCGGCGCTTTCCTTTCGAGCGATTGAACATCGGACTCACCCGCAATCTCACTTATATGCTGGATAAACAGTTTACTATTATACTTATCAGCCATCGATATCGCGTAGGATAATGCTGCATTTGCCGACGGCGAAAAATCGGTCGGACATAAAATATATCTCAACCCACGCACGGAGGGCCGGTTCGTCCCCCGTATGCTTAATACCGGACACCGCGCCAAACGGACAACCCGTTCCGCCGTGCTTCCGACAAGATGATCCGATAAATTTGTCGTACCCCGCCGCGCAATTACGATGAGGTCGAAATTATTCGCTTCCGCTTCTTCAACTATTGTTTTATACGCGCGACCGGGACTGATACGTGTTTCGAAACGAATATTCTCAGGAATGGCTTCACCTGCAAACATTTCCATTTTTTCTTTTAATAAACGTGTCTTTAAATCCCGGTACTGCCGGATAACTTCGTCGTCTAAATCAAAAATTCCCAGCGGAGAAACATCGAATTCATCAACGTGCAATACCGTTATTTCCGCTTCCTGCTGCTGCGCAAGCGTCACGGCATGTTCAAGTGCATTTTTTGAATATACCGAAAAATCCGTCGGGCATAAAATTTTTCTTATTGTGTACACCACACTACCTCCATGTCATACTACGTCAAGTTGTTTTTTAATCAAATTATTAACAATCTGAGGATTCGCTTTTCCTTTTGTTGCGCGCATTACCTGTCCGACAAAGAAACCCAGCACCTTGGTCTTTCCCTCTTTATATTGTGTAACCTGCTCGGGATGTGCGTCGGTAATCTGTTTTACAATCATTTCAATTTCCGCTGTGTCCGATACCTGCGTTAGTTTCTTTTCTTTCACAATCCCGGACGGTGATTTCCGTTCTTTCAGCATAAACTCAAACACATCCTTTGCAATCTTACCGCTGATTGTGCCGTCTTGAATGAGATTAACAAGCTCGCCGATATGAGCGGGCGGAATGGGAAATTCACTCATCGGAACGGCGCGCTCGTTTGCAACACGGAGTACTTCTCCCATTACCCAGTTACTGACATATTTCGCTCCGCGGTCGTTATTATTTTCCAGCGTCTGTAACGCTGCTTCGTAATAATCTGCAAGATCGCGTGAGACGGTTAACACATCGGCGTCGTATTCAGGTAAATTATATTCCGAAATGAACCTGTCCCGGCGTTCAGCCGGCAGTTCGGGTAACTGTTTACGAATTGTTTCGATCCATGATTCATCGACGACAACGGGAACAAGATCCGGATCGGGGAAGTACCGGTAATCGTGGGCTTCTTCCTTCGACCGCATCGGCGCCGCAATCCCTTTAACTTCATCCCACAATAATGTCTCCTGACTTACTTTTTCACCGCTCTCAAGCAAATCGATCTGCCTGCCGATTTCATATTCCAATGCTTTTTCGACATACCGGAAGGAGTTCATATTTTTTACTTCCGTTTTCGTTCCGAACCGGCCCTGACCCTTTTCACGAACAGAAACATTCGCATCACAGCGTAAACTCCCTTCTTCCATGTTTCCATCGCAAATGCCGAGATAGGTAACGATCTGTTTGATCTTTGTGAGATAAAGATACGCCTCTTCGGCAGATCTTATATCGGGTTCTGTAACGATCTCTATCAACGGTACGCCGCAGCGGTTTATATCAATCAGCGTTTCGGTATCCCGATCATGGATAGACTTGCCGGCATCCTCTTCTATATGGATTCGCGTTATGCCGATCTTTTTACGGGATCCATCCTTACGCTCAATCTCTATAAAACCGTTTTGACAGATCGGCTCCTCGTATTGCGATATTTGATATCCTTTGGGTAGATCGGGATAGAAGTAATTTTTCCTGGCAAGAACAGACCGGGGCGTAATTTTACAGTTTGTTGCCAACCCCATCAACACGATATAGTCGACCAGTTTTTTATTAAGCACCGGCAGCACCCCCGGCATACCGAGGCATACCGGACAAACATTATGGTTGGGTTTACGCCCGAATTCGGTCGAGCAGGCACAGAACGCTTTCGACTCCGTTAACATCTGTGCGTGCACTTCGAGTCCGATGACGGGTTCGTATTTAGTATTTAATGCAATACTTTGCCTCCAGCTTAATATTCTAATTAAGTATTCACAAATATAGTTAGTTATTTGTTAATGGTTAATTGTTAATCGTCGGTTTGCGCAGAATGACGATTAACCAAATAACTATTAACGATTAACCGATTACAGGTTCCGCTATTGCTTCCGTCACTTTCTTTGCTGCATCTTCGAGCGTGTCGGCAACTAAAAAATGTAAACCGGATTCACGCAATATCACTCCTGCTTCCCCGGCATTGGTGCCTGCAAGCCGTACTACGACCGGTATATCGACCTGAACATTCCGCGCCGCCTGCACGACGCCTGTCGCCACCCGATCGCAGCGAACTATACCGCCGAAAATATTAATTAATACCGCCTTTACATTTTGATCGGATAAAATAATACGGAATCCATTCTCAACAGTTTCGGCGCTCGCTCCACCGCCGACGTCGAGGAAATTCGCCGGCTCACCCCCTGCCAATTTGATTATATCCATTGTTGCCATTGCAAGTCCTGCGCCGTTTACCATACAGCCGACATTGCCGTCAAGTTTTATATAATTTAAGTTATACTTTGATGCTTCTATCTCGAGCGGTTCTTCTTCATCGAGATCACGCAGGTCCTGAATTTCGGGATGCCGGTACAGGGCATTATCGTCGAAATTCATTTTTGCATCGAGCGCCAGCACATCGCCTTCACCGGTAACAACAAGCGGGTTAATTTCCGCAAGCGATGCATCGGTTTCTTCGTATGCATTGTAAAGCGCATTGAAGAATTTTACGGCGTTCTTGAATTGCGTTCCGGTCAAACCAAGACCGAAAGCAAGTTTACGCGCCTGGTAACCCTGAAATCCGGTCCGCGGGTCGACAAATTCTTTTAATATAAGTTCGGGTGTTTCTTCGGCTACTTTTTCAATCTCGATTCCACCTTCGGTCGATGCCATAATGACATTCTTTGAAGTAGACCGGTCGAGCGTGATTCCGAAATACAATTCCTTTGCAATAGTAATTCCCTGTTCAACGAGCAGACGCTTAACGATACGTCCTTCGGGACCCGTCTGGTGAGTAACGAGCCGCATACCGAGGATTTCACGAGCAAGAGATTCAACCTCATCGATGCTGCGGGCAATTTTAACGCCGCCCCCCTTACCTCGCCCGCCTGCGTGAATTTGAGCTTTGACCACCCAGACCGAGCCGCCGATGCGTCGCGCCGCATCGACTGCCTCCTCTACCGAAAATGCAACACCGCCTTCGGGAACAGGAACATTGTATTTTCGGAGTATATCCTTTGCTTGATATTCATGTATTTTCATCAATAAATCCTTTTTTAAATATTGGCGGGGTTTATTGGCTATGTTATATAGTAAAACCGATATAAAAATAGCGAATTTTTAGAACATAATCAAAATGGTCTTGCTTTCCTCAAGTACTGCCATTCAGTTTCTCCTACTACTACCCGCGATCTGGATAGCATATTGCATCGCACATTCGGAAACCGAAAATTTATCTGTCGATACGGTAAGATGCGGTAATATTGCGCTGAGTTTGCGTCGTATAATTGTTGTATATTTTTTACTCTCATCAAATAATCTCCCGTGCAACATAATCGGTATTCTCTTACTCACCGGCAAGGGTGCAGCGACATGCCTGATCATATCGACAAATTCATCTGCGGCGGAGTCAAGGAACGAATTTGCCGCGATATCGTTTCCCTCCGCAGTTTTAAATGTTGCATCTATAAGAGCATCCTTTACTATTGCTTTATTGTTCAACGATTTAAAAAACCGGGCAGGTGTGTCGATTGATAATCGATCTGTTATTGTCTTAAAAAACGGGCTATTTATAGCGCGCTCATCGTAGACCTCCGCGATATACCGAAGTACCTTTGCAACGATTGCGTCGGCGCTTCCGGGGTCTGGAATTGCCGTTCCCCATCCACCTGCCTGAATAAATTTATTTCTTGAATTCCGTGCGACGACGAATGATTTGTTATCGCATAAGGCGAACACTGCGGGTTGACGCGGATAAAATATCTCCAGAGCCAATATCGGCGCATGAATAACGCTAATATTATCCGGCGTGTATTTCCGGCGTTTCCACTTATCCTTTAATTCCCGCACGATAGGATTTTCATCCGATGTTCTGTCAATGCCGGGAATAACTATCACTATCGAGGCAACCTTATCGAATCCATATCCGCTTTCTTTGCATGTATCTATGATTATGCGGTTTATTTCCGTAACAATTTCTGTTTCATCGAAATGTTGCCTCCAAATGGCGCCTTTTTTCCGCTCGGAAATGACAATATTGTCTGTATTTGCAACACAAA
>PWYR01000162.1 GCA_003567775.1 Ignavibacteriales bacterium
AATTCACTTAGCGGACACCGATACTCTGCAAACAACACATCATTGATTTTGAGGCGTTTTACAGACGGGTTCTCTTTTATGAAATCGTAAAAGTTTTCCATTATGCTCAATATTCAGATTGTTGGTATTACTATTGTCTGTGTACGCAGGGTGAAATCCGAAAATAACCGGGTTGGATCCGATATGATGAAAGTTAAGACCTTAAAATTCTAATGTCAAGCAGTGAAGCTGATTTTCATCTGCATAAATGTTTATTGTTCACAGACAGGATAAACTTCGTAGCCTGCTTTGCGGAGTTTTATATAGATTATGTTTGCGGCAAGATCACCTTCTCAAATATACCTGGGAACCTTCATTATATCTCCGACGTTATCCAATCTAACGATACAGTAAAAATTTAAGGTTATCAATTATGAACAAAGAACAAACGCTCAAAACTACATTCGAACGCAACACACAAGCGCTAAAGTTAAAACCGTCACTCGGACAAAAAACAGCTATAACGAAAATACGACTCCGGGACGGAACCACCTGCGACGTTGAGCACGGTGAATGGAAATTCACCGCCGATGTCGGTAAAGATACAGGGGGCAACAATGCCGGTCCGGGGCCCGGTGTACTTCAGCGAGCTGCACTCGGCAGTTGCCTTGCTATAGGATACTCGATGTGGGCTGCCGTTCTTGGTGTACCTATAGAAAATATCGAGGTTGACATCGAAACCGATATAGATGCCCGCGGACAATTGGGAATCGATAATCTTCCACCGGGATATAATGCCGTACGTTATAAAGTAACTATCGAAAGTCCGGCGCCGGAGAAAGAAATTATAGAAGTACTTGATAAAGCCGATGCCTACAGTCCGGTACTCGATGATTTTAAACGGCCGCTTCCGGTGGAACGGGAGGTTAAAATCCTATCGGTTGAGGATGATAAATAGAATAAGATTTAATTAAAAATCCTAAATTCTAATTTCCTAAACTCTAAACAAATCCTCCCGCTCAAATTTATTATAGTTATTATTGATGCGGGATCCCGAAAAACGGGAAGAGGATCAAAATAATAATGCTCAAAACGCCGTGGTTAATAGTGTTTTGAACATTAAAAAAATTGGATTTAGAATTTGTTTCCCCGATAGCTATCGGGGTAGAATTTAGTGCTTAGAATTTCTCAAAAATAATATTTAAAGCTACTTATAACTAAAAGGTAATACAATGCAACCAGACCTCCAACGACGAGTCCAAAGATACGGCTGGGACAAAGCCGTCGATTTTTATGACAGAGCCTGGAGACAACAGCTCGAACCCGGTCAATCATTAATGCTTGAAAAGGCGAACATTCAACCGGGCGAACACGTACTCGACGTCGCGTGCGGAACGGGCCTTGTTACCTTCCAAGCTGCGGAACTCACGGGTACGGATGGCGAAGTTACGGGCACCGATCTATCGGACAAAATGGTAGAGAACGCCGCACGGTTCGCCTCAGAAAAGAACATTACTAACGTAGGTTTTAAACAAATGGACGCCGAGTCGCTCTCGCTACCGGATTCGTATTTCGATGTAGCCCTCGATGCATTCGGGACGATGTACTATCCCGACCCGGTACAATCCTTCAGGGAAAAAAACCGGGTATTAAAACAGGGCGGTCGTATTTCTGTTGCCGTATGGGGAAAACGCGACCGGTGCGGCTGGGCGGAGATATTTCCCATCGTCGACGCCCGGGTTAAATCGGAAGTTTGTCCGATGTTCTTTCAGCTCGGTACGGGCGATACACTTGCATACTCGCTGAAGGAAGCGGGCTTTCGTGACATACAAACAGAAAGGATAACAACAAAACTCCATTACGATAATGCCGATGAAGCGCTCGGTGCGGCATTCAAAGGAGGACCCGTTGCACTTGCGTATGCACGGTTCGATGAGAATATCCGGAGAGAAGTTCACGAAGAATATCTTGCTTCAATCGAACTATTCCGGAACGATATCGGCTATGCAATACCCGGCGAGTTTGTGGTTGGGTGGGGTGTGAAGTAGATAGAATGAAAACATTTACAACTCAATATATAATTCTTTTGAAGCTTTTTAATCCTCTAAAAACATTAAGGGGGTGTAATACACTTAACCAACCTTCTCATCGATTAATTTAATCAATTCTTCAAGGTCCTCATCAGAAAGGTTATCTAATCGACGCCTTTTTCTTAATTCTAGCTTATAGGATTGCATCGAAAGAAGAAGAGCGCCGGAGTATCGACGGATACATAGGGTATACACCGGTAAGTATTAAACCTAAAACGTATACTTCAAAAGGCAGCCTTGCCGAGGAGATAACCGTTCAGATAATCTTTTATGAAAAGAAAAAAGACGGAATAGTAATGTACTTTATATATTCATGTTCAAGCGTCACATATGCTCCCGGTGGAAGCATACCGGACCCCATAAATTTATTCGGGGCGTTGGTTTACTTCCGCCAGATTATGTTCGGAAGATTTGAAAACCCGAGTTTTAGAAAAGATGAAATAATTCTTGAATGATTTGAATAAAGCCTGAAATTATTATCTATCGTGCGAGTTGCATCACCAATGTTTATACACGCAATTCCCCCTTCGCATAAGACTCTTGTACATTCCTTCCAGACTTCATCCAGTATTCCATGCATTAATTCAAATGCAGCTAATGGTTCACCGTTATCAAGTTCCGCTCTGATATCGGAATTTTGCTTTCCGAAACTCTCATCCCACATTTCAATCATAGGATATGGAGGTGATGTAACGATTAATGCAACCGACCCATCTTGCACGTCGGAAAAGCTTTTCGCACTATCAAAATGGATGGTATGATTAGTTAAGTAGTTCATTGAAAGTAATGTAATAGTTCTTTATGTCTATACTTTACAAAACGGAAATACAATAATCAAATCTAATTTCCACCCTGCCCGGAAATCTCATCCCGCTCGGATCGATACGCTTCCGCAAGCTCCTTCTTTCCCCATTGATCATAAAGATCCACAAGCCATTGCACTACCCGCTGCGTGTTTTTATGGTCCTGACCGAATTCCGACGCAAAGGTATCATATCCGCCCGTCAAAAGATTTTCTGCTTCCTCAAAATTCCCAAGCAACGTCAGACAATGACCGAGATACGCCTGAACTTCGGCCACCTGCCAATGAGATCCGTGGAGCGATTTCTCCCTGATCTCCAGTGCTTCACGAATATAGGATTTTGCTTCTTGCGGCTTATCCTGCTTCATTAAAATTCGGGATAACCCCAATGTCGGAAATGCAACATACGGATGTTCATCACCGACAGAAGCACGAAAGATATCCCGGGCTTCATGCAGATACCCGGCTGCCTCTTCGAGCTTCCCGCGATCCTCAAGCAAATTACCGAGGTTGTTCAAACTGCCTGCCACTCGCGGATGAGTATCGCCGAACGATGCCTGCCGTATTGAAAAAGCCTCACGCAGATACGGTTCCGCCTTTTCAACCATTCCCATATCCTGCAAAACTAAACTAAGACCGTTGAGGGTTGCAGCAACACTCGGATGATCGTCCCCGAAGATTTCACGCTTCACCTCCAGCGCTTCACGATATAACGGTTCGGCAACTTCGTAGTCCCCTCTTTTCCGATGGAGCATTGCAAGATTGTTTATGCTCATTGCGAGCCGGGGATCATTTTCGCTGAGGAGATTACGCCGGATACGAAGTGACTCACCCATATAAGAGATCGCCTCATCCAATGCTCCCTTTTCATCCAGAAGCAGTCCGAGGATATTCAACGTTTCCGCAACATCCGGATTATCGGATCCATACGCATTCCGTTGAATTGCCAAAGCTTCACGCAGTAATGATTCCGATTCTTCCAGCTTCCCCTGTGCCATTCGCACACCACCCAATATACTCAGCGTATACGCTACATCGGGATGGTCCGGGTCGAGTATGCGACGCTGAACGGAAAGTGCATCTTCGAGTTCCAACGATGCCTCATCGTAATCGCCTGTTTTTCGTACATTATTTGCAAGATGAACCCTGGTCATCGCCGTCTGGCGGTCCATTTCGCCGTAATGGTTTTCTCTGATCTCGATCGCCTGTTCTAACGAGTGTATTGCTTTATCGTAAAGTCCCAGACGTCCATATACCTGACCGACAACGTCAAATATCTGAGCCTGGAGTCCGGGACGGTCATCGAGTTGTTCTGCTTGTTCAATCCCCCGTTCAAGCAGCACCCGTGCGGTAATCGTATCGCCCAATGCTTCGGCAGGATCGCTTGCCCTGAACATATCCATGAGGAAATTCGTCACCTGTTCGGCCTTTTCTGCTTCTTGTTGTGCCTGTTCAAACGCTGCCTGGGTACGTTGTGAATGCCACGTTATGGTTATTCCATAACCTATCAGCAAAACGATAATTATCCCCATTGCGGCGACACCGAACCGATGACGACGAACGAACTTACGGCCTCGATATGCCCATGAATCCGGATGCGCAGATACCGGCTTACCGGCAAGATACTTTCTGATATCGGCAGCGAGCTGATCGGCCGAATCATAACGGCGATCGGGCTCCTTATGCAATAACTGCATGACGATCGTATCCAGGTCGCCGCGAAGCATACGATGAAGTTGAACAAATGATGATTTCTCCGGACTGCTTTCCGCTTGAGGATTTCCTCCATTATCCTCTGACGATGAATGTAATTTCGTTAAAGCAGTACTCGGTCGCGTCGGCTCCTCCTCACAAATGATCCGTTCTATTTCGCTCGGTGTTTTCCCGGTCAGTTCATACGGACGAAAGCCGGTCAATATTTCATATACTATGATGCCAAGCTGATAAATATCCGATGACGTCGTGATCTGTTCGCCGAGGATTTGTTCGGGACTTGCATAGACCGGTGTGAGCGGTAGCAATCCGGTTTTTGTTAACGGTATTGTTTCCCCAAATACATCATCGATCCTCAGTGCTTTTGCAATACCGAAATCGAGCAGTTTCACGACTCCTTCATTCGTCACCAAAATGTTGGAGGGTTTAAGATCGCGGTGTACAATCAGCTTCCGGTGTGCATATTGCACTGCATCGCATACTTTCAGAAATAAGTTTAACCGTTCGCGTATAGTGAGCTTATAAGTATCGCAGT
>PWYR01000035.1 GCA_003567775.1 Ignavibacteriales bacterium
AGAGTTCCGCAATTTATTGCTTGCAGATGAGCGAGTTCAAATAATAGAAGACCTTACCCCGGCGGAGGCACGTTATCTTGTAGAAACAGATGACCTGGATATATTCTTCGAAGTCGCGCAGGATTTTGACCGTCGGGTTGCAGGTATTCAACCCGGGAGAATAACGATGTATTTTAAATCTACCGGAGACAGAAGTATCGAAACGGAGCGAGCGAAGGAATTCGTGAAGAAATTCGAACAGAAGCTCCTGTCGGAGCGGTTGAGCGGGTTGGGAATCGATGAGACCGCAGTGAAAACAATAGATTTTCACGAACGTAATCTTGCAACCGTTCAAGAGCGAATGGCTGAGGCTATCGGAGGACTTCTTCCCTATATGTTCATCATTTTCTGTTTCCTCGGCAGCATGTATCCGGCAATGGACCTTGCAGCGGGAGAAAAAGAGCGCGGCACGCTGGAAACATTGTTGACTTCACCGGCAGGTAGATTTGAGATCCTGATCGGGAAATTTCTGGTTGTTGTCCTTACCGGGATGCTTACCGCTATTTTAGGCATTGTTGGATTATATATCGGTTTCACGCAGGTTCAGGAGATCCCTGCCGAATTGCTAAAAACAATTCTCCTGTTGCTTGAACCGCGATCCGTTATTTTGCTGCTTTCACTGCTTCTGCCGTTGACCGTTTTTTTTGCGGCAATATTGCTTTCTCTCTCCATTTTTGCAAAGTCTTATAAAGAAGCACAGAGTATTATCAGCCCGATGTTTATTATTGTTATCGTGCCCGCGTTTCTGGGACTGTTACCCGGTATAGAACTAAACACTACAACAGCGATTATCCCTGTGCTGAACGTTTCTCTTGCAACAAAGTCAATTATTGCAGGTACTATTACTAATTTACATTTAACCGTTGTTTATATATCGTTGATTGTGATTGCAGGGATAAGTCTCTTTGTGTGTGCGAAAATTTTCGGCCACGAGGGGACAATATTCCGGGGAACGTGAATACATTGAAAACCGTGTTGTTTAATTTTTAATTGGTTATATTTCATAACCTGTTCATTACCGGAAATCAGGAGGTGATATACAAATAATTATTGGATTAAACCTTCTTTATACCCATAATATCAATTAATATAGGAGAGATTCATGAAACATTTATTTCTTTTCTTTCTTGTGCTCATAACGGCTGGCTGTTTGTATGGAAACGATTCAAACCTCGATCAATTGCCGCCGCTTATCGACCGCGAGATATTTTTCGATGATCCGGAAATTGTCGGTGCGCAGCTGTCACCGGACGGACGGTTCCTTTCATTCCGGAAACAATATAACGATATCATGAACATTTGGGTAAAAGGGATAGACGAACCGTTTGAGAACGCCCGTCCCGTGACCGCCGATACCACTCGACCCATTACAGGATATTTCTGGAGCAGAGACAGCCGTCATATTCTATATGTACAGGATAAGGGTGGCGATGAAAATTACAATATCTATGCCGTTGACCCGGGTGCACGGCCGGAACCCGGGACAGGAGTACCTCCTGCCCGAAACCTGACCGATCTTGAAAATGTTCGTGCAATGATATACGCCGTACCCCGGAATACACCGGATCAGATTATTGTGGGATTAAACGACCGCAATCCTGCACTGCATGACGCATACCGTCTCGATCTTACATCCGGAGAGCTTGACCTTCTCTATCAGAATGAACATAACATTATACAATGGAATGTAGACGACGACGGCAATCTTCGATTTGCGATGAGGCAGACTCCCGACGGCGGCTTCGAGATTTTAAAACCGGTCACCGACGATTTTGAGCAAATATATGAAGTCGGCTTTGAGGAGAATGCAGGAATCATTCGTTTTCACAAAGACAAGCGGCGGGGGTATATGGCCACAAATAAAGGTGAAGATGTTGATCTTATGCGTCTTGTTTTATTTGATCCTGAAACAGGTGGGAAGGAATTAATCGAAAAAGACCCTGACGGAGAAGTTGATTTTGCGGGAGCGTTCTTCTCCGATGTCACCGATGAGCTTGTTGCAACATTCTATGTCGGTGACAGAATGCGGATTTATTTCCACGATAAGGATTTCGAGGAACTATATAAAAATATAAAGGAAGCACTTCCGGATGGAGATGTTAATTTCACCTCCAGCACCGAGGATGAGACTCTCTGGCTTGTGAGTATCACAAGCGATGTTGATCCGGGAGCAACATATCTTTTCGATCGTGAAACCGGAGATCTTCAATTCCTTTATCGTCCCCGTCCGAATCTTCCCGTGGAGTATCTTGCGGAAATGATACCGGTACGGTATACAGCCCGCGATGGTCTTGAAATTCCCGGTTATCTGACTGTTCCGAAAGGCATTGAGCCGAAAAACCTTCCGGTGATAGTACATCCGCATGGCGGACCATGGGCGCGTGATACCTGGGGATACCGGTCGTATCCGCAATTTATTGCAAACCGCGGATACGCGGTGTTCCAGCCCAATTTCCGGGGATCGACCGGGTACGGGAAAGAGTTCTTAAACACCGGCAACAAGGAATGGGGAACCGGGTATATGCAACATGATATCACCGACGGGGTGATGTATCTAATTGAAGAAGGAATAGCCGATCCCGAACGAATAGGTATATACGGCGGTTCATACGGCGGCTATGCAACGCTTGCGGGTTTGGCATTCACTCCCGAACTATATGCAGCAGGCGTATCGTTTGTCGGACCTTCGAATATTATTACACTCATAAACTCATTCCCCGCATATTGGGCGCCGCGAATAAAGATATGGACATTGCGCGTCGGCGATCCCGACGATCCGGAAGACCGTCAACGGTTAATCGAGCAGTCGCCTCTTTTTTCTGCTCATAAAATCGAGGCGCCGCTTTTAGTCGTGCAAGGTGCAAACGATCCGCGGGTTACTCAGCATGAATCGGATCAAATTGTGGTTGCAATGAGAGACCTTGGTCGCCAAGTCGAGTACATAGTCGCACCCGATGAAGGGCATGGATTCGCCGGGCGTGAAAATCGCCTTGCTTTTATCGCTGCCCTTGAACGTTTCTTTGCCGAACATCTCGGCGGGCGATATCAGGAAGATGTTTCACCCGAAGTAGCAAAACGATTGGAAGAAATAACAATAAATATCGATGAGGTTACATTGCCGGAAGAGCCGGTCGGATTTGAGGATGCGGCAACCGCACCGCTGCCGGGTTTTACTCTTGAGTATATCAAACCGGTAACGCTCTCTTACATTACGACCATTTCCACTGCCGGCCAGGAACTGGAAATGGCATCTACCCGAACGATCGCCGCTGCGGAATATAAAGATCTTCCGGTATGGAGTGTAATCGATGGAGCGAGCGGCCCTATGGGAGTGGTCGCAGATACCTTCTATCTGGATTATCAATCCCTCGTTCCGATCCACAGGTCGGTGGTTCAGGGCATGACGACTGTTACCATAGATTACGACGATACCGGAATAACAGGTCAAATAGTAGCCGGACCGCAGACGGTACCCGTTTCGGCGAAGCTTGATGCGCCGGTATTGGGTGATGGGGGTGCACTTGACCTTGCTTTGATTTCACTGCCGCTTGAGGTAGGATTTGAAACCATATTCCGGACGTTTGATTTGATGAGTCAAAAGGTGATCGCCAGGCATATGAAAGTTGTCGATGTCGAGTTCATTGAAGTGCCTGCAGGCACGTTTGAGGCGTTTAAACTCGAGATAGTCCCGATCGAAGGCGATACGGGAAAACGAA
This sequence comes from Ignavibacteriales bacterium, assembly GCA_003567775.1. GTDB lineage: Bacteria > Bacteroidota > Ignavibacteria > T3Sed10-11 > T3Sed10-11 > T3Sed10-11. The sequence goes on from PWYR01000035.1 coordinate 3,756, forward strand.
CGGTTTGGGTAGCGCTGGATGAGACACGAAGCGTTCTTAAAAGTATCGATATTCTCCCACCGATGATGGGAGGCGGGAGTGCAACGTCAGTATTGGAATCTATTCAATAATAGAATCGGAATAAAGTATATTTTCTTTCATCCCGTGCTATGTATAGTAAATGTGCGGGATGAAGGAAATTTTAATGCAATTTTTTTCAGATGACTTGATTTTTTAAAAAAATGTCAATATATTTTTACCGAACGGTCAATAAATAATACTGAGTGAAACAAAGAAAAAATTTTTACGTATTAAAAATTAGACCGAATGGTCAATATAGAGGAGGAAGAATGGCAAAAGTAGCAAAAAGGGAAGATTCAGCACATACGAAGTCAGCTATCCTGGATGCGGCGGAAAAATTATTTGCTGATCAAGGGTTCGACGGCGCCGGGATAATGGAAATTGCTAAAACTGCAAACGTGCCGAAATCCTTAATTTACTACTACTTTGAGAGTAAAGAAGAGATACTTAAAGAATTATTAAATCGGTTTATTCAGAATGTTATAAAAATGAAATATGAAATGGCAGAGGGTTTTGAACCTCCCGAGACTTTAACCAAGGATGGAATTGTAAAGATGTTACAATACGGGTACCAGTTTTTCACCGATAGGTATAAGATGTTCAAAATTATCTTCCAGGAATCATTAAAAAATGTATTCATCGAAAATTTCTTATTGAATATACAGATTTCCCAGGATGAGAGTATAGATTACTTCAAAAAGGCCGGAATGGAAGTCGATGAAAAAGATTTAAAACTCGGACATTTTTTTCTCATAGCGATGCCGTTTATGATGTTTACGTTGCATAAGGACAAATGGTGTGAAATGAATGATTATGACCCGGACGAAGCACGGGAGAAATTCATCGATTTACTGGGGGATATCTCGGCATTGGTTATGTCAAGAGCGGTAAAGCAGATAGATTAAAGTATTTAAAGTATCCTCATATTACGGTGGAAGTATTATTTGAGAAAATTTGTAAAGGTATAGACTAATGAGCAATGGAGGTAATTATGAGATGTAATCGATGTTATTATTATATAATCATAGTAATTTCAGTATTTTTATTAATTCCGGCAAACGCCGAAGCCGATGACCCGCGGGAAATTATAGCTCAGATGGAACATAACATGCGCGGCGATGCATCCTATAACGAAATGACTATGGAAACAGTAAGACCGCGCTACACACGTGAGATTTCATTGCGGTCGTGGTCACTGGGCGACGATTATTCGCTTATCTATATAACCGCTCCCGCCCGGGACCGCGGAACGGCTTTTCTCAAAAGAGGCAATGAGATATGGAACTATCAGCC
>PWYR01000119.1 GCA_003567775.1 Ignavibacteriales bacterium
CTGGCAGGGTGTCGCCGTTATACTAATCGGTGTGGTAATTATCGGCAACATTGATAATATCCTCAATCCGATTCTTGTCGGTCGCGATACCGGCATGCACGAACTCCTTATATTTCTGTCAACCATAGGTGGATTGAGTGTGTTCGGCATTATGGGTTTCCTTGTCGGTCCAATGATCGCTTCGATGCTTATGACGCTCCTGCATGTTTATAGCATTGAATTCAAGAAGCAGCTCGATACTGAATCGGAAACGGCTGTCGAAAGTTAAAGCCGGCATGTAAGACTTGCTTTATACCGGACAAGGTAGTAACTTCGTACATAGTAGTTATATTATTTCAATTTCTAATACGATCATCTTGCACATTCGTAAACTTCTCGCCTGGTGTGTTCATTTTTATACCGCGCTCGGACTCGTTGCCGCTGCATGCAGCGCCGTACTCCTTGTACACGGCGGCGAAGAGAATCTTCGTCTTGTCATTGTATTGATGTTTGTTGCTATGGTAATTGATGCAAGCGACGGCTGGTTAGCGCGGCGAATTCGTGTGAAAGAAATGACCCCGACATTCGACGGACGCCGTCTTGACGATATCATCGACTTTAATACTTTTACGACCATCCCGCTTCTCTTTATCTGGCGAAGCGATTTGCTGCCCGGCGATCTTGCATACCTGTTGTTTCTTCCACTTATTGCAAGCGCGTATGGATTTTCGCAGACGGGTGCGAAAACCGACGACGGCTATTTTTTAGGATTTCCGTCGTACTGGAATGTTGTGGCATTCTACCTTTTCTTTTTACAACCCGAACCGTGTTATTCCGTTTCTGTAATTGTTCTATTTTCTGTGCTCACGTTTGTTCCGACAAAGTATCTGCATCCGTCTATACCGGGACCATTATCAACTTTATCAGTAGCTCTTGGTGCAGTTTGGGCTGTACTTGTACTTGCAATTATAAGCGGTATAGTAGATGAATATAGCTGGTCTATCGTCTCATTACTGTATCCTGTCTATTATATGGCGGCTTCGTGGCTCATCACAATCAGGCAATGGAAGCGCGCGTAAACTTTTTTATAAAAATGTATAGCTAAGACCGAGCGCAAGCAATTGCTTCAATTGCCGCTTCGGTGAAATGTTGCTGTCGTATAGTAATTCTATGTTCAAGCTTACGTCAACGAGTCGTGTTACTTTAGCCGAGAGAATCGTATCCCATCGGACGTCGACTTTTTTGAAACTTTCCAGGTTCGAAAACAGGTCGATATTTGATGTGAGAAGAATGTTTTCGGCAAGCTGTTTTCGAAGCTCGGTCACCGCAAGCGCGCCGAATTCCGTATCAATTTTTTCGATTTTATCGGTTGCAGGATCATTGGTTAACGAAACCGCATACTCGCGTGTCATTGTCGTTTTTGTCGCTGCGCCAAGGCGCATTTTAATAAATTCCACCGGTTGATAACTAAATCCGGTGCTTACGGTGATGAAGGCAGGATCGAAAAAATCGGATACCGCAAAGCGATCGTCTTCCGTGTATTTATATCCTTTTGTGAATTGAGTATGAAGCAATCCCGATACATACGGATTGATATGACGTCCCACCCTATATTGATACACCGATTCGATACGAAGTTCATCGGCCGATTTCCGTGTACCGAAATCGCCGATCTTTGTCTGACCGTATGATGCTTTACCCGTATTTGACCAATCGAATCTTTCTCTGTGAAGAGTAAACGATGAATTCACGTTTAATTGCCACGCGAGCGTGTTTTCACCACCTTGCGTCCAGTTATCGAATTGTGCCTGCGTTAAATTCAAGCTTCCAACGACCTGTTTCTTCCATCCGTATTCCATTGCTTCATCATCTTCCGAAGCCGGAGCAAAATGTACGAGAAATATGTAGATGATTGCAATCTGCATCGGATATCGAATGTTCTGCATAATATGTCTCCTGTTTTTTTAGTGATGAAACATGGAATGTAATAAATTATTTTAGTAATATAAAGAGATCGTATGCAACAAAGATGATCATTGAGCGTTTTTCCATAAAGTGAATCCCATCTTGTGAGATCGTTCAACAATAAAACCTATACGTTGAGGTTGAATATGACTCGTATATACGCGGTAATTTATATAAGCGTACTCATAACTATAATCCCCGCATATTCGCAATCCGACATACCCGGGCAGTGGCTTACTTATTTCGAGAAATCTAATTACCTCGAAACACCACGGTATGAAGAAACCATGGATTATTTTAAGCGGTTGAGCAATTCGACCGATCACGCCGATATGTTCTCGTTCGGGGTATCGCCGCAAGGGAGAGATTTGTACTGTGTTGCTGTGTCGAAAGATGAATCGTTTGAACCGGTCGACTTATCCAAACGCACGAAACCGGTCATTCTTATAATTAACGGCATCCACTCAGGCGAGATCGGCGGTAAAGATGCATCGATGCTGCTGTTGCGTGAGATTTTGATTACGAAGGAAAAAGAATACATACTCGACAATGTTGACATTGTAGTTGTGCCGATCTTTAGCGTCGACGGGCATGAACGGTTCGGTCCGTATAACCGCATTAATCAGAATGGTCCGGAAGAAATGGGCTGGCGAACCACCGCACAGAATCTGAATCTCAACCGCGACTGGATGAAAGCCGACGCGCCGGAAATGCAGGCAATGCTTAAGCTTATAACGCGGTGGACACCCGATTACATTATCGATACGCACTCCACCAACGGCGCAGATTATCAGTATACCATCACTTACATACTCGAAACCCATGAAAATATTTACAGCGAGACCGCAGCATGGCTGCGCGATGATTTTATTCCATATATGGAGGAATATATAGAAGAGAGCGGTTATCTCGTGTTTCCCTATGTAAGCATGCGGCAGTGGTTTGCCGGTATCGAGAGCGGGATTACACGGGGTGCGTCTACTCCGCGTTTTTCAAGCGGATATGCCGCCGTTCAAAACCGTCCGGGGATTACGGTGGAGACACATATGCTGAAGCCGTATAAGGATCGTGTGTTCTCAACGAAGGTGATGATAGAATCGATTCTTGAATATGCGCATGCACATCCATCGACGCTGCTTGAACTGAGTCGCAATGCCGACCGGATGTCCATCGAAAAGTATCATACGAATAAGAAGCCACTACCGTTGCGATTTGAGCTGACCGACCGATACAGGAAGAAAACATTTAAGGGCATTGAATCCGTTCGGGAGATGAGCGACCTTGCAAATACCGAAATACTGCGATACACAGGTAAACCCGTGGACAAAGAAGTCCGCTTTTACGACGATGTGATTGTGACCGATTCCGTGACGGCGCCGTCGCTTTATTTAATACCAGAGGAATGGAGCGTCATTGTTGACCGAATGAGGTTGCATGGTATAAAAGTCGATACACTGAAAGAGGAAACCCCGTATAATGCGACCGGGTACCGGTTCACGGACGTCGAGTACGCATCGAACTCCTTCGAGGGACGTCAGCAGGTAAATGTTGCGTATGAAACGTACCGGGAAACGGTCACGATGCCTGCGGGGACATTCGTTGTACCGACCGATCAGCGTACTATTCGGGTTATCACTCATTTACTCGAACCGAAAAGTCCGGACTCTTTTTTACGGTGGGGATTTTTCAATACAATATTCGAGCGGAAGGAATATTTCGAGCTGTATGTCATGGAACCGATCGCGCGGGAAATGATCCGCAAGAATCCGGGTTTGAGAGATGAATTCGAACAATGGCTGGAAGAGAATCCGGATGTGCGTGAAAATCCTTATCAACGGATGTATTTTTTCTATCAACGCTCGCCGTATTATGACGAACAATTTAATGTGTATCCGGTTATGCGGGTGGAGTGAGATTTTGAGTGCGGAAGCCGTGCCGGCGCTTTTCTTGTTATTGTCAACTTATTGTCAACTGAGCAGAATAAATTATTGTCAACTTTCTAATTCACTCAAAACATTTACAATCATTATATGATGAAAACTATATATATGTTAATCCCGTTTATTCTAACAATTACATTGTTTAGCCAGGATCCACCATTGCACGTTGTGGATGATGTCGATCTTGAAAAATATGCCGGCACGTGGTATGAAATCGCCCGTTTGCCGAACCGGTTCCAGGAAAAATGCGTCGGTGATGTATCGGCGACGTATTCGCTGATAGACAAAGGACAAATAGAGGTTGTGAATAGATGCCGGCTGGAAACTGGTGAGTTCACGGAAACCGTCGGGCGCGCACGCCGTGCCGGTAAAAACGAACCGGTTTCAAAACTCAAAGTACGGTTTGCCCCGCGAATACTCTCCTGGCTCCCCTTTGTCTGGGGCGATTACTGGATTATCGATCTCGATCCCGGCTACCGGTATGCCGTGGTTGGCGACCCTTCCCGAAAATATCTCTGGATACTATCGCGTGAGCCGGAGATCGACGAAACAACTTTTGAACAAATCCTCGGACGAATAAAACAACAACAGTACGATATCACCAAATTGATAAAGACAAATCACACAACCAAGTAAATTTTACGTAAATACTACAGGAGATATTATGCTGCGTATCTACACTGTTTGCCTGATAGTTTTATCTATTGTCATGTCGCCCGGTATGGCTGCAGACTTTCAGAATGAAGTTTATTTCACCTCCCATCCTGCCGTGTCGCCGGACGGGGAAACCGTGGTGTTCAGTTTTGAGGGTGATCTGTGGAAAGTACCGATATCCGGCGGAACAGCTATGCGCATTACCGCGATGGAAGGATACGAATCGCACCCGCGTTTTTCACCCGATGGAAAATGGCTTGCATTCACCGGCAGACAGGACAGCAATGCACATGTGTATGTCATGCCGGTCGACGGCGGCGAAATTCGCCGGCTCACGTATCACGACGGTGAAAATTTGGTCAACGCCTGGTCGTGGGATTCGGAAACGATATATTTTTCTTCCGACAGATATAATTACATCTCTTCCTATGCGGTATCGC
>PWYR01000082.1 GCA_003567775.1 Ignavibacteriales bacterium
AAACATCACGAAGAGGGTCCGGAACATACACATTCACATTTAGAAACCCGGATAGAGGAGCTTGAAAGACGCCTTTTAGTCATGATTGATGAGCTGCGGGATGAGGTGAATAAAATTCGAAGTGATAAAGGGGAAGCCGGAGAAGAAGAACAACCGCCGTTGTCATTTTAATAAAGTATAATCCGGGGCGGTGAGCGCATCGCCCCGGTTTTATTTTAGCGTCGATTATTATTATAGCCCTTTCACTATTCTCCGCATTACCCGTGCATGGCCTGCTTCATCGGCTGCCATATCTTCCAGCTTCATTTTCAATTCTATCATATCCAATTGCTCCGCCCATTCGGAGTGTTTCTTGTAATTCTCAACGTCTTCCAACTCCATCTTGATATTCAGTTCAAGCATTTCTTTTATAGTATCGGGTTTTTCGAATTCTTTCGGCGTCGTGGTCGGTTCGCCGCCAAGATCGATAATAATATCGGTGAGGAACGATGCGTGTCCGAGTTCGTCCTTAATCTCCTCTTCAAACATTTCACGCAACTCGATACCGATAACGCCAAACGATTTTCCCGCTTGATAGTTATACCGTATGACGGTTCCCAATTCGGCTGCGAGGTCTTCGTTTAATCCTTTGATAAGTTCTTCTTTTGTCATGTTCTTCTCCTTTTGTTTTTCTTCGTGGTGTGTATGTAAGGTATTTATGCAGCTTTACATTTTTTGCAAATTCCGTAAAACTGAATCACATGGTCGGTTATGTGGAACGAGTGTTTTCGCGATAATGCTTTTTCGACCTTCTTTATGTACTCTATTTCTTCATCCATGAAATCGTCGTAGTCAATGATCCGTTTACATCCGGTACACACGAGATGATGATGGTGGTCCGGTTTTTTGTTGCTCTCTATTAGTTCATAACGGTGGCACCCGTCACCGAAATGAAACTTCGTTACGATGCCCATACGTTCGAGCGTATAGAGATTCCGGTATACGGTCGTTAAGCCGATATTCGGATGCTTTTTATGCACCTTCATGTAAATTTCTTCGGCAGAGAGATGTTCGATGGTGTCGCTGAGTACTTCTAATATGACCCGGCGCGGTTCGGTGAATCGTAATCCGTGCTTGCGAAATCTGTCACGCCATTTACGATCTCCTTTTGCCATTGCATCTTTTCTTGTTGATAATGATTATCAATAATAATATATGATATAACGGCAAAAATAGCAAGCTCTATAACCTTCTCCTCTCCTCCCGAATTCTCTTCGCAAGCTCTTTTAATTGGCCATAATCATGGACAGTACCGCCGTATGTATCCACAAATGCTTTAGCATCGTTGTTCGATCCGAACACAAACAGCGGCATCATCGCCCGTACGGGGACAAGAAGACTTCCGGTGACATAATACGCACTCTCCGCTTCGATCATCGAAACGTTGGTGAAGTTAACCACCTTCATCGAAGTAACATCTTTACCTTCGGTCATTCCGAAGGCGCACCCCATACCGCATGCATAAAAGGTATCGTCATCGGCGGTAATTTCTACTTTGGTCAGCATTTTATTGAATACATCCATCCCGCACGCGTCGCACGTGCCAACCCGTTCGCCGAGATCGGGGCGGAGTAATTCCCGGGCTTGTTGGGAATATACGTTAAATGCGAAGAAAAATAAAAAAGCTGCTATTAATGGTAATGTTTTCATGGTGATTGCCTTTCGTTGACGTAAAGTTGTAACAACCGCTCTCCTGAGCGGTATAGGGGTTGTCTAAAAAGTATGTAACACCGCTTCCCGACTATGTCGGGAGCGTATGCGACCCGGCGAGTCGCGTTATAATCCTAAAATCAAGAGTTATTAAAGTTGATATAAGCAATTCCGGTATCATATTTATCGTGTGCTCAACCCAATGTTTACATAAAACACTCGCCCCGGTTCATACAACGAACTCCCGTCTTCACGATTTCGTCGGTTTAAATGTTCATAATATGCTTTATCAAAAATGTTATTTACTCCCGCAGAAATGTTTATAAATTGAAACGGCGCATACCGTACGGCGACGTTTGCGAGAACGAAACCGGGCGTTCGCGATTCACCGAACGTTTCAGATATATTATTTTGCTCCGATACTGCACGGAGTGAAATCTCGGGCATTAGTTTTCCTTGTAGGAAAACATACGATGCGGAAATTCTTCCTTCGAGAGGAGGGATTTCCGGAAGATATTCATCTGTGTCGCTATTTTTTCCATGTGTGTATGCGGCATTTATATTGATGTTCAATGCATCGCCGAACAGTGAACTCCAGCCGAACTCAAATCCCGTCAGCGTTGCCGATGTAATATTGGAAAATCGTTTTACTCCAAGTACGTCCATGTTTTTGCCTTCAAGATCGGTCAGTTCCGGTGATATAAAATCCTGTACGTAAGAATAAAATACATTTCCGTTTACCATTCCGGCCGTTGTTCGCATCCGGAAACCGAGATCGATATTGTTATTGATTTCCGGTTTCAACTGCGGATTGCCGATGTAGTCGTATCGATCGACGCCGATGGGGAGGAAGTTAATATAGCGTTCGGATATGCCGGGACTGCGGACGCCGCGCCCCGCAAATAAACTCAGCTCCAGATTGCGAGTGACCGCCTGCGTTACACCGGCACTAACGCTTATGTTTGTGAACTCGGAATTCATCGAAGAATACATTTCACTGAATGAATTATCCGGCTTTTCCGATTTTCCTTCGTTAAAATCAATTCTTGTTGCCGCTATAATTTGTGCATCACCGAGCGAAGTCCGGAGTTCCCCGAATAACCCGAGATTTGTTATCGATGCTCCCTGCCATACGTTATCGGTAAGAATAGTGCCCTGGCGCGGACCGGCAATGAATTCCCGTGTTCTGAATCCCGACTTATCCGTCTGTGCATAGTCGAGACCGATAAAGAAAACATTTGAATTTACAACAAGCCCGGTTTCAGTTCGGAATCCGGTGACCGAAGTAGTCACGTCGGTTACTGCATTCGTCATCGCCGCGGTCGGTTTGTCCCGGTTATCCATTAAATGCTCGACGTCGGAATAGTATGCTTTTACGTTAAATGAATTAACGAGCGGACTTACATTCCGTGCGGCGTAATCGATGATGAAAATCGAGGTGTCGTCTTTTCGTTCATCCATCGGCAGCGACGGGAACATGACATCCCGTGCAAAGACTTGCCGGAACGAAACCTGTACGCGGTGGTTTCGCAATGGATTGATGCCGAGTTTCAGCGTATAATCGCTTTTATCGAAAGCAGCCGGGATAGTAGTGCCCGCTCCGTCGGTATAGTTGTTGTAGTTTGTAATTCCACCGCTAAGTCTAAAATCATATAAGCTGCTGCCGCCGGAAACCGATATCCTGTTCTGCCACCCGTCGAAATTCGACTCATACCCACCGGCAAATTGTGCACCGACGGTAAACGATTCAAATCGCTCGGGCGCCGCCATTACCATATTGATAATCCCGCCGAACGAAGGTCCGAACCGGAGCGCGTAGGGTCCTTTCAGTATCTCTATTTTCTCAAGATCGCCCGATGAAATGTGCGCCATCGGCGGATCCATTCTGCTCGGGCAGGCGCCTTCGACGCGCGCACCGCCGTCGATCTGTATGTTGAGCTGATCGTATTTGAATCCCCGAAGCACCGGATCGAGTCCGTACCCGCCGCGGCGGATTGCCGAGACGTTGGGCACGTTGCGCATGTAGTTACCGAGATCTTTCGGCTGTTGTGACTCGAAGTCCTTCCGGAGATAATCCGCCTGTACATATGATGCGGTGCGGGTTCCGGTGACGACTATTTCTTCGACGAGTATAATAGGTTTTTCTTGGAGAAAAATTTCGACATGCTTTTTCTCACCCGCCGGTAGTGCAACCGGTTTCTCAATACGTTCAAATCCGATGTGTGAAATAATAAGAATGTAATCTCCCTCATCGAGATTTTTAATCTCAAAGTAACCTCTGAAATCAGCCACCTCTCCGCGCAGGTGATCCTGTATCCAGATATGCGATTCGGGTAATGCGGTGTTTGTTGTTGCATCGTATATCCGACCGGTGATGGTGGATGTTTCCTGGGATTGAACGACGTTGAAAAATAGTATTAATAATAGTAAAGGAATATATAAACGCATTTTTACCTCCGATTAACATTATGTAACGCGAGACTATGCGTTGGTTTGTGTGTTGGCGGTCTCGCGCTCGTGGATGAAGTACAAAATCCCCTCGATGTTCTCGACTTATCCCGCAAAACGGGAGCGAGTCGCGTTACATTATGTCGTGGGTGCTTTCGGAGGATGAAAAATAGAAAAAGGAGGTATTGAAGGTTTATGCCTTTTATAGATAATATGATATTCGTTTTCTACCGTGGGAGGAAACAGATTTTCGATTGAAGCCGGAAGATACAGGGTTATATCGACTTTATTCGAGAACGTTCCCTCCCGCTCATTTTTCTTCTTCTCCTGTTCCTTCAACTTCTCGGTTACCTGGCATTTTCCTTCACAATTAAGCTCCGGTTTATCGCGGTTGATGCACAATACCGTTGAGATGAATTCTTTATTAATGACGTAATTCAATACTATCAACAGGTTATGAACAGGTTGAAGAAGAAGAACAAAACAAAGCAGGATGACTACTGTTAATTTGAACATTTCAAGAAAATTAAAAATCTTTTTTCAAAAACAATCGATAACCCCATACCACCGGAATGAGTACCCATAATAACATTGATGCAACGGATACCGATTTTCCCAATACACTTCCGAAAAAATTCTGGAACGTTGCACCGGTATATCCCATCAGTGCCGCGACATCCAGTTGCAGCATCAAAAGCACTCGTGCAAGGTCGATGGAGTTGAGCATAGTCAATATGACGATCGGTTTTTCAAGAGGATAATCGTCAAAGGTAAAGGTAATATAGAAATTTTTCTTTGACTAATATGCGAAGCAC
>PWYR01000057.1 GCA_003567775.1 Ignavibacteriales bacterium
ATAACTTGCAGGTTAAAGTAAGAAGTTAATATGTATAATAATCACGAGTATGAATATTCATTAGGAATAGTTCCATTCTTAGTTGAAATTTAGACGACAGTCATTCAAGGTTATCTTGTTATTTATGCTGCTGATGCTCTTGGATTGCGTAATGATTTCAATGCGTCGATAAGACTTTATATTGCCTTAAACCCGCCATAGAGAACTATTCTTTCCCTCTAAGTTGTTATATAGTAAATTTTTAACAATGACGCTATTTTTCACCCAATAGGTGAGTTCCTACCGTTATTCTTTCTGACAATAATCCTTTTTTCAAAATTATACCCAGTGGAAATGTAGTCTATTTACCCTCATCAAGATTAGTTGGTATAAAAGGAATTATTATAAATAAAGAAACTTTCAACTATATATATGACTGCATTAAGATAAAATGATTTGTCCACATTGTGGAGAGAGGGGATATGTGCGAACAAAATTTGTTAAACAAAAGAAAGGAATTAGTGGTGCAAAGGCAACCGGTGCATTGCTTACTGGTGGACTATCTATTTTTGCAACGGGTCTTTCACGTAAAGAGAAAAACACCAAAGCGCATTGTAAGCATTGTGGTTCAACATGGAATTTCTAATATTAAAAACTTTAATTACATACGAATTTGAGGGATGAAGAAATTATGATCATTTCTAATTGCATTATATATATTTTGCAAATGATAATGTTTATTCAAATTTCAAATTTAATTATATACGCTCAAACACCTGAGTGGATAAACTATACATCGGGTGCGGATGTCCGTGCAATTACCGAAGATGGTGAATACCTATGGATCGGGGATAAGGTGGATTAACTAAAATGAATATATATACAACCGAGATGACGTTTTACAATAGTGTAAATTCAGGATTGCCATCGAATATTGTCAATTCTATCGCGATAGACGAATCTGGTGTAAAATGGATTGGTACAGTGGAAGGACTAGTAAAATATAATGGAACTAAGTCGACGGTTTACAATGTAGAAAACTCAGAGGTCGAAGCGTTTGTTACTCCGCACGTAGTATTCCTGATGGCGTTGCAGAAAAAACATCAGGGATTTATAAAAGATATTCTTGAAACGGTCGGGAATAATTGGTCGGGACAGATACATATGTCCAGTTAAGTGTACATTTTCCAAAGTACAAAGTACCATTAAAAACCTCATTACCCTCCAAATTAACCCGTTTCCGGCAATTTTAAAAATATACATCTGGCACGAAACTTGTGCTCTTTTATTTCGAATGATAAGGAAAAGGAGGGTAAAACGATGAAGAAAATATTCGATCCTGTCGAAGCGATATTGGAAATGATCGACTTATTTTACGGCGAATCCGGACGGGCGCCGGCGGCGATTGTTGTTTCACGTAATACATACCGCAGGTTGCTTGAGATCGATCCGGCCGAATTTAAAGTAAGATGTGTTCCAAAAGGTGTAACCACCATACCGCTTATTTCAACTCCATGGGGAGACATGCAGCTTATCATCGATGAAATACTGGAGGATACACGCGTCGAAGTCGATGGATAAATAAACCTCACCTTGCCGGCGCAAAATCTCGTGTTACATTGTAACGCGACTCTCCAGAGTCGCGAACGTTGAAAAAGATACCATGTGCGAGAAACCCACTCCAAAAATAAACGAGTATAACGATTGCTTCCGGCTCCTTGTTTTCTTCATTAAAATCTTTATATATTATGTAGTTCTCACTGAATAAGTATTAAATTCCTGCCGCACCATGGTTCGACAAGCTCACCATGCCCCTATCGCGCGAGTGCGGACATCCTGAGCACAGTCGAAGGATTGTGCGGTGGACTTTTTCAGTAAGAACTATGTAGTTTATAAAAAATAAGTATATCTATAGCACAATAAACTTACGAGGAGCATCCTTTATGCCGAGAATCGACTTAAAGAAATTCGAGAAAAAAATTGTTGTTCGAAATATTCGTCCGGATGATTTCGACAATATTATTGAATTGCAGAAAGTTTGCTTCTCCAATATGAAGCCCTGGACACTCGATCAGCTCAAACACCATCACCGGATTTTCCCGGAGGGTCAGATTTGTGTTGAATATGAAGGCAAGATTATCGGCTCGAGCTCGAGTCTCATTGTCGACTTCGATGATTACGCCGACCAGCATACGTGGTCCGAAATTACCGATAACGGATATATTACAAACCATGATCCCGAAGGGTATAATCTGTATGGCATGGAGATAATGGTTCACCCCGAATACAGGCGAATGAAGATTGGTCACCGGATTTATGAGGCACGCAAACAGCTTGCCCGGGAATTCAACCTGAAAAGTATAATCATCGGCGGGCGAATACCGAATTACCATAAATACGCCAAGAAAATGTCCGTGCGTGAATATATCGAAGAAGTACTCGCACAGAACATCTACGATCCGGTTTTGACGTTTCAGGTTAAGAACGGTTTTAATGTAATAAGAATCTTGACAAATTATCTGCCGGGCGACAGAGACTCCCGCACGTATGCAATACTTGCCGAGTGGAATAATATTGAATACGAACCGCGAACACGCCGCCATTTCAAAACCTCCTTTCCCGTTCGTATTTGCGTCATTCAATATATGATGAGAAAGATAGATTCATTCAAGGAATTTGCCGACGCATGTTCTTATTTTGCCGATGTCGCCGGAGGATATGAATCCGATTTTGCGGTGTTTCCCGAGTTGCTCACCGTACAATTGCTTTCATTTATCGAGGAGAAACGACCCGATCTTGCAGTTCGGGAACTTTCGAAATATACCGACGATTATTTGAATCTCTTTACCGAACTTGCCGTAAAATCGAATGTGAACATTATCGGCGGCTCTCACATCGTTGAGGAAGATAATCGATTATACAATATTTCATTTCTATTTCGCAGGGACGGCACGATCGAAAGGCAATATAAAATTCATATTACACCCAATGAACGTCGCTGGTGGGGAATAGAGCCGGGCGAAAAGGTACAAATCTTCGACACAGATTGCGGTAAAATTGCAATTCAGATATGCTATGATATTGAATTCCCGGAGGTTGCCCGCATTGCGACTGAACGGGGCGCGCGGATCATATTCGTACCGTTTTGCACCGAAGACCGGCAGGGGTACCTGCGAGTTCGCTATTGTGCGCAGGCGAGAGCGATTGAAAATCAGGTCTACACCGTCATAGCCGGAACAGTGGGAAACCTGCCCCACGTACAGAATATGGATATTCAATATGCTCAGTCGGGTATATTTACTCCGTCGGATTTTTCTTTTCCGCGTGACGGGATAGCCGATGAATGTAACCCGAATGTTGAAACGGTAATTGTTCAGGATGTTGACCTTGAAGTTTTAAAACGCCATCGCCGGTCGGGAAGCGTCATTCAACTGAGGGATAGAAGAAGCGATCTGTATGAAATAAAAATGCTGCGATAATTTTGAGTCCTTGAGAGCGAGCTTTTTTTTTTGTATATTGGAAAGTGGACTTGCGACGCACTTCCTCAAGGGGCGAGTGGTTTAATTCTTTAAAAGTTTTACCTTTTTAAGCGAGTAGGTGCGTCGCAAGTTGCGTGTTAAAGGAAATAATCATAAAACGATATTTGAAAGGGTTGGAAGTGAGATACGGTTGGATAGTACCATTATTGTTTGTTTTATCGGTTGTATTGCTGATTTCGTGCGATGACAGGCAAACGTTTCAACCACCGGATCCGGTGGATAAGATATTATTTGGTCGCGTTACCGATGATCTTGGTAATCCGCTCCCGAATGTTACGGTGACGATATACGAACAGAACAGAGTGATCGGTGCGGATGATTATGTTCTTAGTTTGTTGACCGATAGCGAAGGAGAATGGCTGGATACTGTTACGACTGCATCGAGTCAGACGTATACGATCGTCTATTCCCGGACCGGTTTGATAGACCTCATCCAGACGCAATTTGTGACAACCGGTGAACCCGATGAGATAGATTTAGGAATCGTTTCATTACCCCCTTCGGATATTGAAGATGAGTACCGGATAGTGCTCACCTGGGGAAGTGTACCCCCTGATCTTGATGCTCATCTTACCGGGCCGAAAGGAGACGGGACAAGATTCCACGTCTACTGGAATAATCGCATCGCAAAATCTGTCGATGGCGATACGCTTGCCGATATGATCAGCGATAAGTGGAGAGGTTTCGGTCCGGAAACAATAACGATTAAAACACTGATTCCCGGAGCGTATCGTTTCAGTGTCCATAATTATTCCCGGAATGAAGCCGAAAACGATACGACACTGGTTTCACTTTCGAATGCTGTTGTACGGGTGTTTAGCGCCTCCGGCCTCGAGCGTGAGTTCTCAATCTCGGGAGATGAAAGCCCGGCAGATTCAGTCGGCAATGCATGGCACGTTTTTGAGATAGATGGTGAGACGCGTGAATTTACTGTATTAAATCAAATGACTGATGGTGTGGCGTTTGACGATCACGGTGTTTTCAGAATCGAAAAGAAACCTGAGCGTATATCAATTCCGTGAGTAATAAGATGATCGATCAATTGATAGCGGATTTTACTGCCACCATAAAAGCAGAAAAGATTAAACAGATTGCAGGTAGTCTCCGGAGTCATCGACCTCGATTAATATTCGAAAAATCTTATGACGAGGATGTAAAAGAGACCTTACTTAACTCACCCCGTTATGAATTATTCCATCCCGAAGAAATCAAAGATGAAAATTTTGCAAATGCGGTTGTAAGCGGTCTGCTTATCTGGAACGATTGCGAAGAGGAAGCACACTCGCTGGCGCAGAGCATCCCCACATCCGAGGGTAGATATTTCCATGCGATCATCCACCGCCGTGAACCGGATATCTGGAACTCCGGTTACTGGTTTAATAAAGTAGGTGAACATCCGGTGTTCTCAGTCGTCTATGATTTTGTTCAAACAAATTTCTCCGAAAATATAAAGAGAAGGATTTTAACCAAAGATCGTTGGGACCCCGGGATTTTTAATAGGGTGGTAGAAGAAGCTCAAAACAACGATAATTATGACGATAGCGAACTTGCCGAAATACAGCTTGCGGAGCTGCTCTTTTTAATCGCTCATTCATACCGGCACACAATCGGTAAATAAGCACCGATTTCTCCATAATCACTAAAAACAACCATTTATCACAAATCTTTCATTGATTTCAGGCCGGTTTTTTATTATATTTTAGTTTTAACTAATTTAAAATATGTGTAAAACCGCTCAATATTTAAGCATTTTTATTAACTCGTTTCGATATCATATTCGATCGTTGAATTATTCCTTAAAAAAGTGTATAAATCCGGTAGTCATTGTTCTGGGCGCCTTTCTTTTATTGCTGCAATCGGCGACTGCAGATTCGCCGTTTCGCATCGGCGGCTATCAAACCGCTTCAGGCAGAGATAGTGGTTTACATTCCGTTAGTCCAACACGTCAAAAAATTGATTTATCCGGTATATGGGAAATATCGGTACAGGGAGACTTGCCGCAAGAGGTCGAAGTACCGAGCGCTTATGACGGCGTCGGAGAGTTAGTGTATGAGCGAACATTTGATATTCCCTCTGAACTGCTTGAGAATAAATCGTTCAGTTTCGTAGCATACGGAATTAACTACCATGCTGAAGTAGTTATTAACGGAATTGTAATCGGTAATCATAGCGGAGGATATACCAGTTTCAACCTCCCGGTTCAAAAAGAAGTTTTACTCCCCGGTGAAAATATAATCAAGATAACCGTTAATAATTTTTTAAGAACACGGGATACATTACCAATATACGCACAGATATGGACTCCGAAAAATTACGGCGGTATTTTTCGTGATGTATATCTATTGGTGCAGCCGGAGACGGCAATTCTTGATAAGAAAATACAAACCACTTTTCTGGACGGTTATTCCGTTGCCGAAATGGATGTTGAGTTTTTTGTCGGGAGACAGGAGCGTACTGAACAAGCATTAGCTCTGGATACCGAACTTTCCGATACAAATACTTATCATATATCGGTTGAAGTATTCGACAGGATGCGCGGTACTCTCCTTGTACAGAGCAGGCGAATTCTTTTATCGTTCGGGGATGCGGCAACGGCAAGCGAAACCGTACGGGTTATTGCACGAAATCCTCGACTCTGGAGTCCCGATCAACCAGACCTCTACACCGTATCAATGGTTTTGTACAGGAACGGCGTCGAATATGACAGAAAAAGTATCATTTATGGTTTTCGTGATATAGTTATTCGCGACGGTTCGATCTATATTAATGATGAATTGTTTCGTGCGCGCGGGGTTATGTATCACGAGTATCATCCCGAACGCGGGTCTGCGTTAAGTTATGAGGATCTCGAACGCGATGTTGCGTTAATGAAAGTTGCGAATATAAATTTTGTTCGGGTTGCTTTCCATCCGCCCCATCCATATCTATTAAATTTATTCGACCGCTACGGCATGTTATGTATGATCGAAATACCGGCGGTTAATATTCCCGGTAATATTCTTCGAAATGAGAACTTACGCATTGTTGCACAAAGATATCTTAAAGATATGATCGAACGGGATCGGCATCACCCGTCGGTTTTTGCGTGGGGAATTGGTAACAACTTGGAAATGCCGCATAACGGGACGGTAGAATATGTGAAAGGAATGCGCGATTATGTACAACAACTTGATGACCGACCCGTATATGCCTGTTCGCAATTTCCATCCAACGATGCAGCTACCGGGCATCTTGATCTTGCAGTTTTAAATTTTCCTCCCGGGTTAAATAATCGGGTATCTCAGTCGGTTGAAGTCTGGAAAGAACGATTCGCCGATAAACCGCTTATTATCGGGAAATTAGGATATTATGTCGAACCCGGCAATACTGCCGGTTACAACGATCCGGCGTCATACGAAGCGCAAGCACGGTATTTATTGCAAATGATGCAATTATTACGCAGTTACGAAGTAGATGGTATTATTGTAAATTCCTTCGCCGATTGGCGGTCGGAACGACCTACTATGGTAGGATATGCCCGGGATCTAAACTTACATACCAGCGGTATTCTCGCTGCTGACAGAAGCCAGAGACGTGGATTTGAGATGGTACGCGCATTATACCGCGGTGAAACAGCACCCGCATTAATTGCAGGGAAATCGACGGGCGCCACGCCGTTTGAGTATATCATAGGAGGATTTATTGTGCTGGTAGGTTTTGCACACTTATTAAACTACAGCCGACGTTTTCGTGAACAAGTGAATCGTTCACTGTTCCGTCCATATAATTTCTATACCGACGTACGGGATCGACGAATACTCTCCGGCTTTCATACGCTCTATCTCGGATTATTAATATCATTAACGATGGCAATGATAGTTGCCAGTTTTTTACAACACTACAAAAACAATCAAATAATTGATTATGTATTCACTCATTTTTTGATTTTCGATTCGGCGAAGGCGTTTCTCGCAAATACGGTTCATGAAACTTGGCAGCTTATACTATTATTAGCCGCACTCTATTTTCTGATGCTGATCATCGTAACTTTGATTGTTCAGATGATTTCAATGTTTGTCAAAACCAGAGTGCCTATTTCGCATTCCTTTATAATTACATTTTGGTCTGCGTTGCCGCTCGTATCATTTATTCCACTTGCAATGATTTTGTATAATGTGCTCGAAACGGAATTCTATGTTGTTCCGATTTTGTCATTGATCGGCATATTATTATTATGGGTGTTTTTCCGGTTTCTCAAAGGGATCTCGATCATATACGATACGCTTCCATTTCGGGTCTATATGTTGGGCATTGTTATTTTTGTCTTATTCAACGGGGTTATGCTGGGGATCGGTGAATATTTGCATTCAACATTTTCGTATCTCAGCTTTTTCGTTCATACGTTCGAAGGATTCAGGTTTTAAGTGAACTATGTATTTATCGAAACTTGACATATTCGGGTTTAAATCATTCGCACATAAAGTGCAGGTAACCTTCGATTCGGGGATGACCGCTATCGTCGGGCCGAACGGATGCGGAAAAACCAACATCGTCGATGCCATTCGATGGGCTCTCGGTGAACAACGATCGAGTATGTTGCGCAGCGATAAAATGGAGGACGTAATATTCAACGGAACCGACAAGCGTAAACCTCTGGGTATGGCAGAGGTTCAACTGACCATTGAAAATACGAAGGGGATTTTGCCGACTGAATATTCCGAAGTGACGATCGGAAGGCGTTTATATCGTTCCGGGGAAAGCGAGTATCTCTTAAATGGCGCCGTCTGCAGATTGAAAGAAATAATCGACCTGTTTATGGATACCGGTATGGGTGCAAATGCGTATTCGGTTATCGAGTTGAAAATGGTGGAGACTATCTTAAGTGATAAAACGGACGAGCGGCGGAGATTGTTCGAGGAAGCGGCAGGTGTCACTCGCTACAAACATCGAAGGAAAGAAGCATACAGGCGACTTGAGCAAGTACAGCAAGATCTGATGCGCGTTAACGATATTATCAAAGAAGTGCAGAAAACCGTTAATTCACTCGAACGTCAGGCAAAGAAAGCAGAGGAACACAACGCAATTTCGCGGGAATTGAAAGCATCGGAGGTCGATTTAATCGAGCATGAATACGCTTCCGTCATAGCACAGCATGCTGCACTCGAAGATAAATTATCAATTGCACTTGACGATAAAAACCGCCGTGAAGAGGAATTAAAAAGGCGTGAAACCCTTCTTGAAGTGTTGCGCAATGAGATGAGCGACGTCGAGTCTGCGTTAAACGTTACGTTGCGGGAATATAATTCCGTTCGCGACGAGATACACAAGACCGAAGAACAGAGAATTATTGCTGTCGAACGTACCAAAACGTTAAATGAAAATATCAAACGTTATGAACAGGAAAAAATCGGAGCGTATAATCAGATTAACCGACTTGAGGAAGCAAAAGAAAAATATCGCGTGCAGATGGAGAGAGTGGTTGATGAAATAGCGGCAATTGATGAGGAGTTAACGAAGAAACAAAATGATCTTGAGCGGTTCGAAGAAACGCTTAATGTGAAGAAAAAAGACTTGCGGTCTGAACAGGATAATGTGATTGAGATTGTTCGAAGTATCGGAGAGAGCAGGCGGGAACAGGAACGCAGTAAAGCGCGAATTGATAATCTAAAAGGACGAATCGAGCGTTCCGAGGAAGAAAATACATATTACCGGAATGAAGTTAACGATATCGATGATAAAATAAATACAGCTTCGAAAAATCATAAAGAACTCCGACAGCAGTTTCTTGAAGCTGAAGTCAAACTTTATAGAAGAGAGAATCGTAGACGGGAAGTATTGGATGAGCTTGAAAGGCTACGGGCGGATTTATATGAGACAAAAAATTCGATAGAGCGGACGCAAACACGGCTTCAATTTCTGAAAGGGTTGATCGAGTCCAATGACGGTGTTACCGAAGGCGCACAATATTTGATGCAAAATCGAAAATGGTCGTCGTCATCAATTGAAGTCAACACGCTCGGTGAAATGCTCAGAACCGGCGGCGATTATCGAATTGCCGTTGAGGCGTTGCTTGGCGATGCTGCAGGATATATCGTGCTTGAATCTTCCGGCGAGGCAGCCGAAGCGATCGATATATTAAAAAAAGAAGGCAAGGGAAAAGCAACGTTCATCTGCCTTGATCGAATTGATGCAGAGATGACTTATGCGGAATCAAACCGGGCGGATTTACCGGAAGATGCTCTGGCGTGGGCGGCAGACGTGATTGAAGCGCCGGATCAGATATTTCCTGTGATGAATGTTCTCTGTGACGGCGTTGTCATTGTACCGTCGATTGAAATAGGCAGACGCTTGCTTGGCCGGCAGGAAATTAAAGAATGCATCACGCCCGATGGAGAAAAAATAAATTCTAAAGGTATACTTCGCGGTGGAAGTGCGCGAAGCGACGAGGGACGATCTATTGGCAAAAAACAACAGGTTGAAGAATTAACCGCTGAACGTGCATCTCTTGAAGAAAAACGGCAACACCGCGAGGACGAAATACAGAAGAAAAATGACGAATTTAAGGCCATCGATATAAAATCTGAAACCGTGGCGGTTAAATCGCTTGAGAAAAAGATTACAGAAATTGAAATTCGGATAGCACAATTACAATTCGAGAAAAAACGCGCGGCAGAAGTCATCGAGAGAAACGATACCGAATCATACGAACTTCAAAAAGAGATCGACGATTTGGAGAAAATATTGCGTGGTTTTCAACCTGAACTCGAAGAGCTTGAACAGAAGCGGTCTGAAACCGAGCAGCATGTCGGCATGATGTCTGAGGAGGTTGAATACCTTGAAAAAGAGCGTACGCAGCGGGCGGAAATTGTTAACCAGGTATCGGTTCGAAAACTCGATAAAGTGAATGCGCAAAACAAGCTCGAACGGGAAATTGAATTTGCGGATTCCAAAATTCAGGAATTGCACGAACTTATAGAAAAACGCGGGAATGAAATTACAAGCGCCGAGGAAGAATTAAAAAGATCGCGACAAACAATAAACGAGACGGAAAAAGAGCTTGATAGTTTACGGGGAGATCTAAAAGCGATCGAAACTCGCCGGGAAGAAATAGAAAAAGAGCACAGCGCAAAACGGGATGATATTCAAAAAATTGTCGATACTATACGCGACGAAAGACGGCTGCGTGACGACTCGGTTTCGGTGACGCACGAACTGGAAATGAAACTGAAGGAATTCAAACTCAAATTAGAATCAATGGAAGAACGTGCGCGGGTAGAGTTTGAGATGTCCCTTACGCTAAAATCTTTCCCCGAGGATGATCAATTCGATAGCAATGCAGTACGTGAAAAGATTTTTGAATTGAAAGACCGGCTCCGGAAACTCGGCGGCGTAAACTTTGCTGCATTCGAAGAATACGATAACGAACTGGAACGGTTAAAATTTCTGAAAAGTCAAAGCGAAGATTTGCTCGAAGCGGAAAAGACATTAATCGAGACGATCGATGAGATTAATACCACAGCGCAGGAAAAATTCCTTAATACATTTAAGCTGATACGAGAAAACTTTATTAAAACGTTTAAGAGTCTTTTCGACGACGGAGACGAATGCGATCTGCGTATAGTCGACCCGAACACTGATTCAGAGACATCGCCAAAGAACATCGACCTTCTCGAGGCAAAGATCGAAATCATAGCAAAACCGAGAGGGAAACGTCCTACATCGATTTCGCTGCTGTCGGGCGGAGAAAAAACATTAACGGCAATTGCGCTTTTATTTGCAATCTATCTCGTTAAACCGAGTCCGTTTTGCATCCTCGACGAGGTCGATGCGCCGCTCGATGATTCAAACATTGACCGGTTCACCAATATGCTCGATCAGTTCAGCGCGAACACACAGTTTATTGTTGTAACGCATAATAAACGGACAATGGAAGCCGCCGCGGCGTTATACGGTGTCACGATGGAAGAAAAGGGTGTCTCGAAACTCGTCTCGGTCAGATTTAGTGAATCACATGTTGCAGCAAATTGATGATGCATTCGATAAAAATATTTTGTGATTTTGATGGAACCGTTTGTTTGGGCGACGTCAGGTCGGTTTTATTCCGGACATTTGGCGGTGATGAGGTAGATGAAGCAGTACGACTATGGATGAAGGGCGAAATCAGCGGGGATGAGTGTATCCGTCGTGAATGCGCCGCTGTCCGTGATCTCGATTTGGCGGAGTTTAACAAAATTATCGATGAGCAGGAGCTTGATCCTTCGTTCCCTGAGTTTGTCGAATTTTGTAAATCGAATACCATCGAGATTGAAATTCTCAGCGACGGATTCTATTACTATATTGAGCGAATATTGAAAAAATATAGTCTGGAAGAGCTGACGGTGTATGCAAATTCATTGCGTACGGAAGAGGGAAAACTTATAGCCGGTTTTCCGTATCTGAATCAATATTGTGAACGCGCGGCTAACTGTAAAGGTACGCATGTATTGAATAACGCAGGCGACGATCAACTGCGAGTGGTGGTCGGCGACGGTTATTCCGACCGATGCGCTGTCGATTATGCCGACATCGTATTTGCCAAACGGCAGTTGATACAATACTGTCGCGAGTCGAATATTAGTTATTTTGAATATAATAGTTTTCATGATGTGCAAAGCAGGATGGAGGAACTTTTAAAAAGGAAGCGTCTCAATCCCCGGCATCAAGCCGAGATTCGTCGTCGTGAAGCATTTCGAATAGAAGCGAATGTATAGTTTATGATAAATGTCGGTGAAGGGATTATGATCGTTGCCGGGGAAGCATCCGGCGATTTGCATGGCAGTAATCTTGTTAGAGAGTTAAAACAGAAACAGCCGGGCGTATCTCTGTTTGGCATCGGAGGCGACCGTATGCAGAAGGAAGGGGTACAGATTATTTATCACGTAAACGATTTATCGTTTATGGGATTCAGCGAAGTGATCAGAAAAATATCGTTTATACGGTCGGTCGAACGAACAATAATAAATATGATTGAGAAGAAAAAGCCGCGGGCAGTAGTGTTGATTGATTTCCCCGGAATGAATTTACGGATAGCACGGTACGCAAAACAACGGGGTGTGAAAGTTGTTTACTATATTGTTCCGCAGGTTTGGGCCTGGGGAAGACACCGGCTAAAAAAAATGCGGAAATATGTGGATCTTGCATTGGTCATTTTACCGTTCGAGGAGGAATTCTTCCGGAAAGAAGGCGTTGATGCAGAGTTTGTCGGTCATCCGCTGCTTGATCTGCTTGAAGTAACCGCAAACCGTGAATCGTTTTGCCATTCGTCAGGACTCGATCCCACCCGGAAGATAATGGCTATATTTCCGGGGAGCAGGAGAAGAGAGATTGTCAATCACCTACGGGTAATGGCGGGAGCAGCGATGCGATTGCGCGATGAATTCGATATACAACCGGCGATCGGTGTTTCTCCGAACCTACCGACGGAATTTGTTCGATCCTTCATTCCCGGTGGAAGCGAACATATACCGTTGCTGCAAGGAGCTGCATATAATCTGATGCAGCACGCGGATTTCGCTTATGTGAAATCCGGGACTTCGACCCTCGAAGCTGCGTGCTTTAAAACACCTATGGTTGTGTTATATAAAACGTCAGCTTTAAATTATTTTGTCGGGCGATTGATTGTCAACCTTAATCATTTTTCGCTTGTTAATATATTAGCGGGCGAGGAAGTGGTCAAAGAGCTGAGTCAAAGGGATGTGAATGTGCAGACCTTATACAAGTACGGCAGAGCGCTCCTTGCGGACGATCGGAAACGCAATGAAATGAAGGACCGGTTATCGACAATAAAAGCTATGCTCGGAGAACCGGGTGCATCGGGGCGTGCAGCCGGGCGGGTGCTTCGTGTTGCCGGGTTTGATGTTGGTAATTAATAATTTCTGATTAGTATGGGCTATATTAAATCGCGGTTGGGACAGTGGAAATTAAAATGTATCGGAGGGCTTTTTACCACGCTGGTCGGGCTTCTCGCATTAACCTGGCGCGTTCGCTTTATCGGTCGCGAGTATATAAACGATTTGACCGACAAGCGAAAACCATTCGTTCTTGTGTTCTGGCACGGCGATATGTTAATGGGTTGGTATTTTCACCGCAACCGGAATTATAGCTCACTTGTGAGTATGAGTAAGGATGGCGATGTTCTTGCCGAAATACTTCGTCAATGGAGATATAGAATAATACGCGGCAGCAGTTCAAAGGGCGGTAAGGATGCGCGTATGCAGATGGAAAAATTAATACGGAGCGGCTATGTACTCATCGTTACTCCTGACGGACCGCGCGGCCCGAGATATGAAATGAAAATGGGTGCATTGCGAACCGCACAAAAAACCGGGACGCCGGTTGTTTCAGTTACGTTTGATGTAAAGCAGGCGTTATTTTTTAATAGCTGGGATAAATTTACTGTACCGCTGCCGTTTACAAAAATAACCGTACAGTATAGAGCGCCTGAAATGATAGATCCCGGACTAAGCGGTGAATCGCTGGATGAATATCGTGAAGATTTTCAGGAACGAATAAGACCGGGGATCATCGGTGCATAATGCTGAAAGTTATTACATATATCTTGTATCCTTTCAGCTTTATGTATGCATTCATAATGTATGTAAGAAATTTGTTCTTTGATGTACGTTTAGTACGATCTAAAATTCTTCCCGTTCCGGTTATATCGGTGGGTAATATAACAACGGGCGGCACGGGGAAAACTCCTGCGGTTGTCTATCTTGCACGGCAATTGCTGGAGGACGGCTACAAAGTTGGTGTTGTTAGCAGAGGATATAAACGTTCCTCGCGTGGATATGTCGTGGTATCCGATGGGAATAACGTTCTCGTTGATGCGGAAACGGGCGGTGATGAACCCGTTATGCTGGCGCATATCCTGCCGGGAGCTGTTGTCGCCGTTGATGAAAATCGCGTCCGCGGCGGAAAATCTATAATCCAAAATTTTTCCGTAGATGTAATAATTTTGGATGATGGTTTTCAACATAGAGCGTTGCATCGTGATCTCGATATAGTTTTGATAAATGCATCGAGGCAGGATCACTTACGTGCACATCTACCGGTCGGTAGATTGAGAGAATCTATGCGGTCATTGCGGCGGGCAGATATCGTTATTGTAACGAAATATAACAGCGATCGGTTATATAAATCTGTCGAAAATTTGGTTCATCGTTATGCGACGGCGCCGGTTATCGGTTCAGAAATAACACCGGTAGCGTGCGTCGATATTTTGCAACATGTTGAAATACCCATAGAGAATTTGGCGACGAAAACGGCATATTTGTTCTCCGGCATCGGTCATCCGGAAGATTTTCATAAGACCGCACACGGATTGCATATTCAGATTCGAGGTGTACATCGGTTTCAGGATCATCATCGGTTTAATGAAGCTGATATTAACGAAATACTTAACAAAGCGGAAGCGTCAGGCGCAGATGTATTGCTTACAACCGAAAAAGATGCAGTACGCTTATACTTATATAAAAAATTGTTCATTCAACGAATACCGCTATATGTATTGCGTGTATCATTAACTATGAAAACCCTGGATAAGGGTGTTCTTAATAAATATATGCATCAGGTAATGAACAGATATAAACGATCAGTAACTATCAATTAATGGAGGTTTGAAGATAATGGCTAAGAAAAAATACGTGTATTATTTTGGTGACGGACGTGCTGAAGGGACCGGAGAAATGAAGGGATTGCTCGGTGGAAAGGGTGCAAATTTAGCAGAAATGGTGAACCTTAAGTTGCCTGTGCCGCCGGGATTCACTATATCAACCGAAGTTTGTACATATTATTATGATCATGACCGAAAATATCCACGCGGTTTAGAAAAAGAAATAATTGCGGCTATTAAAAAAGTCGAGAAATCGATGAAGATGAAGTTCGGCGACCCGAAAAATCCGCTGCTTGTTTCAGTGAGATCCGGCGCGCGCGCATCAATGCCGGGAATGATGGACACCGTGCTGAACCTCGGTCTGAACGATGAGACAGTACAGGGCTTAATCGGGAAAACCGATAACCCTCGATTTGTGTACGATTCATATCGTCGTTTTATACAAATGTACGGCGATGTTGTGATGGGATTAAAACCCGAAAGTCACGACGACACCGATCCGTTCGAAGAAATTCTTGAACGGAAAAAGTGGACACACGGTTTTACTAATGACATCGAATTAACGAGTGAGCATTTAAAGGAATTGGTGCAGGAATTCAAAGACGAGATAAAACACCGGACAGGAAAAGATTTCCCGGAAGACCCGATGGAACAACTTTGGGGTTCGGTCGGTGCGGTGTTCAACTCATGGATGAATGAACGTGCAATTGCATATAGAAGGATGTATAACATTCCTCAGTCCTGGGGCACCGCAGTTAATGTCCAGGCAATGGTTTTCGGCAATATGGGTGAAGATAGCGGCACGGGTGTTGCATTTACACGGGACCCCGCTACCGGCGAGAATAAATTCTACGGAGAATTCCTGATGAATGCTCAGGGTGAAGACGTTGTTGCAGGAACCCGCACCCCCTTACCGATCGAGCAGCTTGAGGAAATCAATCCTAAAGTATATAAAGAATTGCTGCAAATCAGAAGTAAACTCGACCGGCACTACCGGGAGATGCAGGACGTCGAGTTCACCATTCAGGAAGGAAAACTCTATATGCTGCAGACACGTGCGGGGAAACGCACCGGCTTCGCAGCAATAAAGATCGCAGTCGATATGGTCGAAGAGCGTTTGATTAAAAAAGAAGAAGCGCTTATGCGGATCGAACCGGAACAATTGAACCAGTTCCTTCGTCCGATTTTTGATATGGATCAAAAACGACAGGCAATTGAAGATGGCCGTCAACTTGCGAAAGGACTGAACGCCGGGCCGGGTGCGGCCTGTGGACGAATAGTCTTTAACGCAGCAGATGCGGTCGAAATGGCTAAGGGCGGCGATCCGGTTATCCTGACGCGTGTTGAAACCTCACCCGAAGATATTAAAGGTATGGAAGCATCGCACGGTATATTGACTGCCCGCGGCGGCATGACTTCGCATGCAGCGTTGGTTGCCCGCCAGATGGGTAAGATATGCGTCGCCGGTTGCGGAGCGCTTGAAATCAATTACCGCGAAAGAAAAATGCATGTTAACGGTAAGACTTTGCTTGAAGGCGATTGGATATCAATCGACGGAAGCACCGGTGAAGTTATCGAAGGGAAACTCGATACCCGTCCGTCGGAGGTTTTACAGGTATTGCTCGACGGTACAATGAAACCGGAAGATTCAGATATTTATCAAAAATATGAATCCGTTATTCGATGGGCCGATGAGTACCGGCGGTTAAAGATCAGGACGAATGCCGACCAACCGGATCAGGCAACGAACGCCATCAAATTCGGCGCCGAGGGTATCGGTTTATGCCGAACGGAACATATGTTCTTCGGTGGGGAACGCATAACCGCAGTCCGGGAAATGATTCTTTCAGATACGTTTGAAGGAAGGCGAAGAGCGATTATGAAATTGCTTCCCATGCAGCGCGAAGATTTCGCCGGCATATTCCGCGCAATGGATGGATTTCCCGTCACGATCAGAACACTCGATCCGCCGTTACACGAATTTCTCCCGCACGATGAAAAAGATATCGTAGCAATGGCAGAATACATGAACGTACCGGTCGAACAGGTAAAGAGGCGTATTGAGAGCTTGCATGAATTCAACCCGATGCTCGGTCACCGCGGGTGTCGATTAGGTGTTGTGTATCCGGAAATAACCGAAATGCAAGCGCGCGCGATACTCGAAGCTGCATGCGAAGTGAAGAAGGAGGGAGTCAACGTGCTGCCCGAAATTATGATCCCGCTTGTCGGTCATAAAAACGAGTTGAAACATCAACGACAAATCGCCGATCGGGTTGCGAAAGAGGTCATGCAAGAATACGGTATCAAAGTCGAATATCTGGTTGGTACGATGATCGAACTACCTCGCGCTGCATTAACGGCAGATCAGATTGCCGAGGAAGCCGAATTCTTTTCATACGGCACCAATGACCTAACGCAAACGACCTTTGGTCTGTCGCGCGATGATGCGGGCAACTTTCTCCAGCATTACTATGACCTGAGCATTCTGGAGGCGGATCCATTCGCAACCGTCGATGCCGACGGCGTCGGTGAATTGATGCGTATCGGTACGGAAAAAGGTCGTTCGGTTAAACCGAAGCTGAAAATCGGAATCTGCGGCGAGCACGGCGGCGATCCAAAATCCGTAGAGCTGTGTCATAGTCTGGATTTCGATTATGTAAGTTGTTCACCTTTCCGTGTACCGATCGCACGGGTAGCAGCGGCTCGGGGCGCGCTTCGTGAAAAGTTAGCCGAAAAAGCTGCAAAAGCGGAAAAGAGAAAAGCGGCAGCGAAAAAAGCCGCCGCCGCACGAAAGAAAACAACAAAAACAAAGAGAGCTAAAAAAGGTACATCGGGACGGAAGAAGTAGTTGTACATGATAAGTGCGACGCACTTGCCCGGGGAGAGGAGAAACGGACAGGTGCGTCGCACAAGATAAACAATAAATCCCATATTAACCGAAACCAAAAGAAGGCGATAGGAACGAATGGCTAAGCAAAAATCACAGGCATGGAAAACAACGGATCCGAACTTGAATCCATTGGGTGATATACACTCAATGAAGTTGTCTGATTTCAGGTATCCGCTGCCGAAAAATTTAATTGCGAAATACCCGATTTCACCGCGCGATAGCTCGCGTCTCATGGTATTAAACCGGGCGGACGAGAGCATCAATGAGAAAAAGTTTACCGAGGTTGCCGACTTTTTTGAAAAAGGCGATTGCCTGGTAATAAACAACACCCGTGTATTTCCGGCGCGGCTGATCGGCAGGAAAGAGAAAACAAATGCAGAAATA
This sequence comes from Ignavibacteriales bacterium, assembly GCA_003567775.1. Taxonomy (GTDB): domain Bacteria; phylum Bacteroidota; class Ignavibacteria; order T3Sed10-11; family T3Sed10-11; genus T3Sed10-11. The sequence goes on from PWYR01000057.1 coordinate 18,425, forward strand.
GAAGTTTTCCTGCTGCGTGAGTTAAATCCCGAAGAACGGATATGGGATGTTATTGTCGATCCCGCAAGAAAAGTGCGCATCGGGAATAAAACATATTTCGACAACGGGAAAGTGTGGTGTGAAGTTATCGATAACACGACTTCCCGGGGAAGAACCGTTCGTTTTCATTATGAAGGCGATTTTTATAAGGTGGTGGAACGTATCGGTTCAATGCCTCTGCCGCCGTACATAAAACGGGAAGCGACCGAAAAAGATAAACAGACATACCAGACTGTCTATGCCGAAAAAGTCGGCTCGGTAGCGGCGCCGACCTCCGGTTTGCATTTTACCAATCGGCTTTTAAATAAATTGAAACGAAAAGGAGTGAAGATCGTTCCGATCACCCTGCATATAGGTCTGGGAACATTTCGCCCGGTTGAGGTAGAAGATCTTACAAAACACAAAATGGATTCCGAGTATTACGAAATACCTATGGAAACCGTCGAAGTTGTAAACAGAACTATCGATTCCGGTAAGTTGGTGTATGCAGCAGGCACCAGCGTCAGCCGGGCGCTCGAAACGAACGTTATGACCACGGGTCATTTGAAGCCGAATCGCGGCTGGACGGATAAATTTATCTTTCCGCCGTATGAATTCAGAATTGTAGATCGGATGATTACGAATTTTCATTTACCCGAATCGACGCTTCTGATGATGGTCGCCGCTTTTGCAAACCGTGATTTCATTATGCGTGCATACAAAAAAGCAATCAAAGAAAAGTATCGCTTTTATTCGTACGGCGATGCGATGTTGATTATATAACCACAATGCGAATCTCTACCATCATAACGGCCGGCGGGACCGGCAAACGTTTTGACGACGATTTACCGAAGCAATTCCATACGCTGCCGCGCCGGAAGTCAAATGAACCGATCATTGTGTGGACGGCGCGCCAATTCGCTCAGTCGCCGCTTATCTCGGATATCGTTTTAAGCGTACCGTATGATTATATAGCGCAAACAAAGCGGTTAATCCGTCGTTTTAAAATTAAAAAAGTTATCACGATCGTGCCGGGCGGTCAAACCCGGCGCGATACGGTGCGAAACGCATTGTGGTCGCTTTCGCAAAATCCTCCCGACGCCGTCCTCATTCACGATGC
>PWYR01000140.1 GCA_003567775.1 Ignavibacteriales bacterium
AATGCATTTAAGCCCGTTGCTGCCGAGAAGATTTATCGATCGATAACGGCCCGGGCATTTTAGTAAGTTCTTCTAACGACGGACCGGCCTTATGCTTCTACCACCATATCGCGCGCCGTCCCGGTGGAAGGTTCAAATTGGCGAAGCTCTGCGCGATCGTTTAGTATCTCGACAAACGAGTAAGTAAACTTCTCCCGGAACACCTGCTCTTTGGGATTTAACAAGAACATCCACGTTCCCGTGTTAAAGTAACGGCATCCCGGTTCGATTTCAAATCGATCGCCGTAGTGTGTATGACCGGTTACGATGTATCTCACGGATGCGTTCTCCTTTTTTAATGCTTCGGCAATGCCCGATACATACCCGCGGAAGCCGGGTGATGGACCTGAATCTATCGGTGATTTTGTATAATCACTTCTCTCCCTCCGTCTTCCGAGTAAATAAAGAAGCGGCAATAAAACCACCAATGTAATAACGGGATAAACAAATATCCATGTAACAATATCGATTACATTTTGCCAGTATGGCGACAGTCCGGTGACCCCGGGAATAATCCCCAAGGTATACGCCAACGAAGCAAGTACGGCTATGATCACAGCAGTAGAAACCGTTATTATTCCCAACCCGAATACAACCTTCATTATCATATACCGCCATCCCCGCGGGAGCGTAGGTGGATCCTTTAACGCATCGACCGCACATGCGGCAGCTTCCGGTATCCCGAGATGAGCGGCATTCTTTTTCATTCGTTCTTCGTTCTCGCGTGCGGCTTCTTCGACACCGGGGGGTGCAATGAATTTCTTCCAGAGCTTGATCACCTTCGGCAAAACCGCGCCGACAATCCAAATTGCCTGCGCGGGATGCTCGCGTATAAGCCAGGTAAAATATTTTTTCCTCGGTCTGATATTATCGGCTAATGGATTTATATTCTCTACCCTGTTCATTAAATACCGGACAAGAAACGATGAAAAATCAAGTTCGATCACTCTGCCGGGTGATTTTTTCGGATGAATGAAAGGAGTATAAATATGGCGGATTGCCGTCGTCCCTTCTGCCTGTTGTCCGTGCTCTACGTACAACCGGTCTTTCTCGTAATAAAATGCCGGAGCGAAATGCAATCCTTTCGATATAACGTCTTTTTGAGACGGGACAAAACCGCCGCACCGCTCTCGAATCAGCTCCTGCGAAGATTCCCACGCAAGCTCAACGTCGTGATTGCCTCTCAAGACGGTCATCTTATTCCCGGATGCAACAAAACGGGCGATGGATTGAAAAAATCGTCTGTGTCCCTCGATAATCCGGTGAGTTTTAAAAAGAACCGATTCTTCCTCCGTTCCAAGTCCTTCCACGCGGGTATCGATATCCCATACCGGAGATAGATTGGTGATTGATGCCTCAGCGAAATCTTCATAGTAGTAAACGCTCTTACGCTGAAGTTTCGATTTTCTTAACCAACGTTTATCGAGATCGTCGCGATATACAGGAATACGAAAATGCTTTAATTCTTCGAGTGTCGGAAGTACGGTTACCTGCTGATAATCGAACAAATCGCCGGCGATAATGAGATGCCATGGCGCTTCCTCCCGTTTCTCAAGCCATGACAGAAACGATTCGAACACATGATCGTGAGTAAAATCTTCGAGCTGCGATGTAAGTCCGGTCTCCGGATCGACGCCCGCACACATATGAAAATCGCTGATAATTACAGTATTCATGATGCGACAAACTCCGCCGCCGTATGTGCAATTCCCATTACCATTGCCTGACAATTGGTGCTGATGTTGCCGGGAAAAATGCTTGCATCGGCGACATATAAATTTTCATACCCGTGTACACAGAATGAATGATCAACCACGCCGCGTGACGGATCTTCGCACATTATATTCCCTCCCTGCGGATGTGCAGAACCGAGCAGCAGGTCGTCGGGCCGTTTTATTCTGCCTAATATCTCGTCTATATCGCCCCGGTGTGTAAATTCGAAATACCGGAAGGTTGCGGGATAAACCGATAAAGCGCCGCCCGCAAAATAAATATTGGAAAGTATCCGGATTCCTTTTTTCAATCTTTCGATCTCGGGCTTTGTAAACTGGATATCTATAACTACATTATTTTTTTTGTTTAGCCGGATTACCCCGCGCGGATCCGTCGCTGTCATAACTCCCGCCTGTGCAAAACGGTTATATCGTTTCATGCGGTCGATATGCGTACCGAACCACCCACCGAGTCCGATTGCAAATGCTCCCGGAGGAGAGAAAAAAGTTTCGACAACAAGATCGTCATCAACCCCGGCAATCGCAGTCAAACCTACCCCGTCGTAGCCGTTGCACTCCTCCTCTGTCTCAGCGGTCACCAGCACTCCACCCAGAATATGAAAACGATTGCCGGTATTTCCGCCGGCGGTGATACCGCTTTTCAGCAAGACTTCAGACGATCCAACTGCACCTGCGGACACGACCACAGCATCGATGTTCACTTTTTCTTTCCTGCCATCGCGGACATATTCAACGCCATTGACCGAAGTCCCGTTTAAAAGCAGCCGGACTTCTCTGCACCGGTCGACAACCACCGCACCTTTCGACTCCGCCCAGGGAATGTACGTAACGAGCATCGACGTTTTGCGATTATACCGGCATCCGTAATTGCACCATCCGCAGGCAATACACTCGTCGCGGTTATGGTTGAGTATCCGTCCGGGAATACCAAGTTCGCTGCATCCTTTCAGAAAGACATCGGTGCCTTTATTTACGATCTCCGGCGCGATTGGACTTACATGAAGATTTTTTTCCAGTTCTTCGAATGCAACGATGAGCCGTTCGCGGTCAATTTCCGCACCCTGTTCTTTCCATGCCGGAAGAACTTTATCAAGGTCGGGACGAAGCCAGATGGCATTGTTGATCACGGTTGAGCCGCCCACGGTTTCTCCCTGCAGAATAACGGTATCGTTGTCGCGGGTAGTCTGCAAGCCGCCCCTTTTGTATACGCGCGGCGCCATCTTCAGTTCATTATGTTCAAAGGTGACCGGATCCTCCCGCCTGCCCCGTTCGAGGACAATGACGCTTAAACCCCGCCGGGCAAGTTCATACGCCATGACGCTGCCGGCAGCGCCGGAACCGATAACTGCAACATCATAATTCATTCACGCCTCCCTGACACGGTAAATACGCACCTGAAAATGTTATACTCGTTGATGCGTTTTCGGTGATTGATCGACGTCCATCGCCCGTTTTCGATCATCGAATTCAATATATCCGATGGCCGAACGGACAGACGGATCGGTATAGTACGGAAATGTCGACAATAATTTCAATGTCCGTGCGATATCCTTGAAAATGCCGCGCGACCAGATTATTTTCTTAACCACACGGCGTCGTTCATGTGTACCGAGTTCGCTGAACGGAAACGGCCGGAAAGCCATTAACGGTAATATCCATTCGAGCAGAAATAACACCCTGCGAATATCTTTCTTCGCCGCCGGCGAATGCATCCTCGCAAGAAGATGATCGGCGCGTAAAGCAATCTCTATCGGATGTAATTTCTTTTCTTCATCGTCGATCATCACATCCGCGACGGCGATCATCGTTTCAAACTGACGGAGCGAAAAGAATCGCGGTACAAAACGGGCTGAGACAGCTTCACGTCGTGCGAAGATACATGCAACATACATAATAATAAGTACAATACTTATTATTCCCGAAAACAGAATCTGATTAACTATCGCAAATATTCCCCACACGATGCCGGAGAGCAATGTAAGCCGCAACCCGAGGTTCATCGTCGGGCGGTTTTGCCGAATACCGCCGCTGCCGAGCCCGAGCAGCAGTCCAGAAGTGAATACGGCAAATATCAATACCCCGCCGGACAAAGAATTAATTCCGATTTTCGGAGCCGTTATATACAGTGCTGCCGCGCCGACGATCATACTAATCGCAAAAATATTTCCTGTCGAAGAGAGAAACACTTCAGTGATATTATAACCGTATCGTCGCATCGGAAAAATCATGCGGGTATCCTCCGTTCTTTTTCCGGATCGGTATTCTTTGTAAACAGATTCTCAAAGAAACGTACAACCGCCTGTGTAATACCGAAAAACCATTGCCACCTGCTTACAGGCGGGAAACGTTTATCCATCCGGCTTGCCATCGCCCGCGACATAAACTTGCTGAGGTAATAGAATTCCTCCAGAATGTTCAACGCAATTACGACAAACGGTCTGACATTGCGCCATGGATACCACGGCGTCATGTTCCCTATTCTCTCTATGTGTATCGTCCCCCATCGATGCATCGCATCCTGTATAACATAATTGTGAGCCGGGTTAACCTGCATTTTTTCTCCCGCTACCCAATCGAGAGCATAAATATTTTCCGATGCAAATATAGTTCTTGTTTGGTTGGGATTTGCGTCACGCACATGTCCGGTGAGACCATCGCCGCTCGTCCACGCATCAAGGAAACCGAAATGTACCGGAAAGGCATCGGCGATCAGAACGGTCGATTGAAAAAACTCTATTCCCTTGCCATGATAATGTTTCATCTTATCCCATTTGGGAAGACACCCGTACACGTTCTTCAAACACGCAGTATAGAAACACTGCCAGTGTGTTTTATTCTTTGCAAACGAAATGCGGTAATGGGCATCCCGCCATATTCTTCCCACGACATGCTCACCGAGAACACTACCGTAATCGTGCTCAACCGGATCGTCGGTAAGGTCAACAATCTCATACCCTTTGCCGGAGTAGCCGCACATTTCTGCAACTTCCGATACAGTCCGGTTTGTATAAGAGTAGTTATATACGTTCTGCGCTTCAACAACGAAAAACCGTCTGAACCCCTCGGTGTGCATAAAATGAATAAGTTCTTCGACAAGTGCAGGATCTGTATACACCGGAGAGTCGGGTTCATAAATTGAAGCGGTCATGATATTCGGTTTTATTGCTATGACAAATTCATCTTTTGGAATACCGCTGGATTGCCATGATTTATTGAGATGACCGATAAATTGTGCCCGAGTGACGGCATCCCGGAAAGTTTCAAACTTCTCAGTTCCCGTTGCAATATACACCTTTGCGTCCCGGGAATAGACAAGATGTGAATGTGTTAGGGACATTCTGAATGTTATATTATATATTGATCAACTCTACTACAGTATCCTAAATGTAGAAAAAATTAATAATAAATTTTTTATTGTGCAAGCAACTGCGAAGAAAAATTAATCAATAATTTCGTTAATTATAGCCGTCCATACAAAATAAAAATATTTTGGTATTCCCGAATATTTTCTTGCTTTTCTTATTTTCAGTTTTTATATTCCAACTTAATGTTGATTATCGCTCAACAACATTTTCCAAAAAAGTGGAGTCGCTCATGGTGGATGTAAATAACTTCATCTACAATTCTCTTAAAGCGGATCCTGCTCGTAGGTGGGTTTTTACTAGCACGCCACGATTCACGTCGAAAACTATATCTCCGGATCTTCATATCCGGCTTCTATATAAATCCATACATCCATGACTAATACAAATATTTTACAAACATCTTATTAAACACTATGCCGAACGAACAACTTATCCCACTCGCTCCTTTACTAATTGCATTGGGTATTATGCTGGCAATCGCACTTGCCGTCGAGCGGTTCATGATGATCCTGAACTGGATCATACACCGTTTGACAATAATTCAAACGGCGAATGAGCCCGATCTCGAAAAAGATTACAGCGTGAAAATCAATGAAGCAATCAATGCAAAAAAAGAGGACGATTATCTTCGTCTAACAAAGAAAGATCTACCCGAAAAAACATTCACCTATCGGGAAATCGAACCGGCGCCCGGGGCGGCGTCATCGGCGGAATCCGATTTTGATATAAAACCATATCATCCTCCTCCCAAACGCCATGTTCTTAAAGAATTCTGGATTCAACTGTTTGCATCGCTTGTTGCAATAACCGGCTGCTACATTGCCAAATTCTCAATCTGGCAGCTTGTCATCTATCCTCATCGCTGGAATCAGGGTATGGAGCTTGACACAGCCGCATCACATCCCTGGGAATATGTATTAACGGGAATCCTCATTGGCGCCGGGACAAAACCGGTCTATTTCCTGATGAACTTTCTCATCAACCGGAAAGTGATGCTCACCCGCGAGCAAGCAAAAGAGAAAACAATCATTGCACAACCTCCTGCTGAAGAAAAACCTGAAGAAACACTTCCCAAAAAATCCGGTAAATTACCGGGACCGATAACCATTGAGGAAATAATAGGTTTCTCGTATACCGGAGGCGACAGACCGGACCGGATTGAAAATTCACATCACCGCAAACAGCCGGTTGAGCTGATTGTCTATCACCACACGGCAATGCATTCCGATTCACCGTTTGAAGAAGTCGTGAAAGAATTCGACAAGAGGGGCTGGATGACCGGTTATCATCGTGTGATTACAAAAAACGGAGGAATCAACACGCTTACAAGATGGGACCGGATAGGCAGTCATGCCAAAGGCAACAACTTTCGCTCGCTCGGCGTCTCTCTGCATGGAAATTTTGAAACAACTCCGGGGGGGCCCGACGCTAACATAGACGGCAGGATGGGAATATCGTTTCCGACGCCGGCACAGTTGGATGCGGCCGCAAAAATCGTCGTGCTGTGGGCTTTATTGTATGGCATTAGAATCGACTTTAAAAAATCCATTGTACCGCATAATGCATTGCAATCGACAGCATGTCCCGGCAATAATTTCCCGCATGACTACTTTTATAATCTCGTAAAAGAGTATGCATCAAAGTGGCGTCAGAATCTACAGTTTAAAAAAGCGCTCACGAGGTTCAAAACAACTCCGATGGTTACAATATAGGAAAATATTATGAACGGTACTTTAGAAGCTGTTACGATCTTTACATACGTTTTCTTCACGTATCTTATTCTTGCTCTCCTTATCGAACGGATCGTGGAAGTTCTTGTAACGATATTTAATTATGTTGAAATGCATCGCCAATGGGATGGGTACTGGAATCGCACCGCAGAAAGATTAAGCAGCCGTTATACCCGTCTCTACGGATACGCACAAGACGAGAGAGGTAAAATCCACTCGATTCTTGACGGATTATTGTGGAATGTTATTTCAGAAGAACCATACAAAGGCGGCAAGAAGATCATATCTGCCGAATTGATACGTTTGAATTATCTCCGCCTCGGAACACGCATAATTGCATTCCTGATTGCCGCAGCGCTCGTGCTCTCACTGCGGCTCGATTTTGTGGAAGTAGTTTCTATGATGTTTTCCAACGATTACTTACCTGTGGAATTACTCCGGATGTCTCCTGTTGTTAGCTTTATTCTAACAACCGCAGCACTTTCAATAGGCGCCGAACCGCTTCATCAGGTAATACGCGGGGTGGAAAAATTCGCTGAGAAAAAACGCAAAGCACCGGGAGGACAGACATCATGAATCCATTTCAGATTTTTTCACTCAACTGGTTCGATATAGCTCTCATTGCCGTCTTCATCGTTCTCTTTTTTGCATTTGTTAAGGAATTTAAAATAACAAGCAAACGCTCCTGGGTCGTGCTGCTCGGCCTCACCGCTCTTGGCGGATTATTCTCATTTCAGCGCTGGCGGCGCAAGCAGTTGCTCAAACAATTTAAAGAACGTGAGGAGACGCTCAAAGAACAAGAACGGAAGTACGATGAACTCCGGAAAAAAGGTGAGATAACAGAAGAAGCTTATAATAGTGCAAAGGAAGAACTTGAAAATACTTTAAAAAAGGAAGCTCTTGCAATTATCGATGCATATGAAAAAGCAGATGAACGCAGAAAAGCAATCAAAGAGAGATTCAGTAACAATATATCTTCAAAAGACCTTTACTCCGAATTAGATAAAATAACAAATAAAGACCGAGGTGCAATATGAAAATATTTATCTTATTGCCTGTATTCATTTTTTTTATTGGCGAATTACACGGACAGGAATTAAGGGTTTTTTATGACGATGAAGAGCTTCACGTAAACCGTATGAATGATAAGCGGTGGGAAATTATCATAGGCGAAGATACATTGTTAGTGCTGGAAAAATCGGATTTTTCGGGTTTAATAGAACAATACCGGTTGCTTGAAGTAGAGATTGAACTTCGCGATTCGATAATTGCGTCACATGAACGGCGCCTTGAAGCTTTTGAACAATATCAGGAACATGCAGACGAACATATTAACGTACAACGGGAAATTGTCGCCGCCGCCGATAGTCTGTTTCACGGGTACCGCTCGTTGTACAACGATTTGAAACAGCTTGTTGCAGCGCCGCGTTTGGGTTTAACAGGCGGGGTCGGACTTGTCAATCTTGAGAAGGATATCTGGCGTCCGGTCGGCATGCTCGGCATCCAGTACCAGCGGTGGAACATACAGTACCAGGTCGGACGGCGATACCATGGAATGTTGCTCGGTTTTCAATTACCGGTGCTTTTTTGAAAACCCCGGAGAGGTGACATTTTAAATTAATCTATTAGTCAGTTAATCATTTCATCGACAACGCCACGAGTGCGCACATAAGTTTAAATGCTTCGGGTGCATTATCGCTTTTATAGCGGATTGTCCTTCCGTCGATTCGCTCGACCCCCGGAATAAGCGACGGATTGTCGGCGTTTTCGCTTTTGAGAAACACGATCTCAAATTCATACGGCATACTGAGCGTATACGGTTGTACGCCGCCGCGCTTCTCTACCGCTTCCTTTGTTTTTTCCCGAATGAGCCGGTGTGCTGTTTCAAGAGGGAGATTTTTGGCGGCGCTTCTCCCCACTCCCTCTTTGACGGCAAGCGTCATAACCTGATTGCCGAGGATTTCAGCCGTCTGCTCACACGTTGTTTTATCGCCCGATACAAAGACAACCGGGACACCGTAATGACCCGCAAGCCATGCATTTATGCCGAGCTCGGGCATCTCGATCCCGTTTATCTTAATTGAAAATACCGTTGCACTTGAATACGTGTGATCGAGAATCCCGCCGGTTGTCCCGGGACGTGCGTGGTATCCGATAAACACGGCGGCATCGAATATCTCGTCGATTCCTTCCATCATAGAAAATTGTTTCGTATGTCCCGTTATGAGATGCGCTGCAGGGTGGAGCTCGTCAATCAGAATATTGAGCATGCTTCCGTGCGAATCATTGACGAGAACATACGTTGCACCGGCATCGATCGCTCCCTGAACCGCCGCATTTGTCTCCTGCGTCATCAACCGTCGTCCCATCCGATAATCAATGTCACCCCGCGTCACCTGATCGCGTTCGACGAGTCCTGTTATGCCTTCCATATCTACCGAGATGTAAACTTTCAATTCCTGTTGTTGCTGTTTCATTTTAATTTCTCCTTTTCCTGATTACAGTCGTTTAACCGATCCATTACTCCGTTATAAACAACCGGGTAATGGTTCTTGCAAGATCGAGGTGTGACACGCCGCTTGTGTTCGCGAGCGATACATAGATCAGTCCATCGTCGGGATAGAACAACAGGACACCGCCGCCGCCCATAGCTCCTCCCGTATGCCAGATAACCCGTTTCCCGTTTTCTTCATCTTCCCCGATACGCCATCCGAGACCGTACTGCAACCGGTTGCCGTCATTTGTCGCCTGCGGCTCGAACATCGCTTCGAGTGTCGATAACTGAATAAATTCTCCGCGAAGCAAATGCGATGTAAACCTCACAAGTTCACCGGCCGTTGCAATCAAACCGCCCCCCGCCCATTTATTGCTGTTGTCCACGTACGGTGCATTATATAATCCTCCATCCTGCCGGAGATAAAACGATGCAAGATTGGGAATAATGATTTCCGACTTTTCCGGCGCAAGCGTATGTAATTCGTACGGTTGTACGATTCTCGTCTCAAGCAAATCCAGAAATGTAGATCGCGCAGCCGATTCAATAACGGCGCTTGCAAGCGTATAGCCGTTTGTCGTATAAGAATATTCATCACCCGGAACAAAGAGAAGTGTATCATCGGCAAATGCTGCAAGAGCAGATAAAACTGAACGATATCGCCTGCCGCTTAAAAACTCATCACCCAGATAATGTCGCATACCCGATGTATGACTCAGCAAATGCCGCATCGTTATCGCATCTTGTTCATCGGGATACATTGGAATATACTCTTTGATCGGAGCGTCAAGAGCAAGGATATTCATTTCAACCAGCATCATAGCGATAACGGCGGCGATCGGTTTTGAAATCGAGGCGATGCGGTACACCGTATGCGATCCGGCGGGGACCATATGCTGAAGATTGGCATAACCGAACCCGTCGGCCCAGATCAACTCGTTATTGATTGCAATTGCCGCCGATAAACCGGGAACGTTATTATCCTCCACGTATGTTTTAAGTATCTCTTTTGCCTCTTCAATCTTATTTTCGACCGATGTCGGGGTTTGAACCGGCCCCTGCGCATATGCAAAATCACCTGCGGTCAGGAACAAAATTGAAAAACACAAAATAAGTACGCATTGTATTTTAATCCGTTGAAGTTTCATACTCCATTCCTCCAAAAAATATTAAACCATGATGCATCACATTTTCGTTTTTTGTCTCTGTAACGAGATCAGTTTGCGCGCAAGCGCGCCGACCGGATCGATAAGAGAAAATTCTCCGTGCGATTCGTCCCGGAAAACGACCGATAATTCGGTACATCCGAGAATAATGGTATTGATCTTTTTTTCCCGATAATATTCGAACGCTTTATCGATATGTTCTTGCGCCTTACGATGTAAATACCCCAGCGCTTTTATGCCGCATGTTTCGTCGTAAATACTCCGGTGAATTTCTTCCTTCAGGGATTCATCTTCCGGTACGATTACCCCGCACCGGTGTTTATTGCCATACTCTGTAAACACATTGCTTTTATACGAACCTTTCGTCGCAAGAACCCCGATTGTTCTTACATCCGGTTTCTCACGCGTTATTGAAGCAAACGTTTCATCGATCATATTGACAAGCACCGCATTTTTCAAATCGCGAATGCCGGAAACTATTACCGAAAATATTTTCTCCGCGTGCGCCGTGTTGCATGGAATTCCGATAAAACGCGCACCGCATCCGTACAGAGTATGTATCTGATCTATAATTGCATAGGCGGGGTTGACAGATGTTTCTCCGAGTACAAATTCGGTTCTGTCGGAAATCTCGTGAGGTGCGCTTATGCTTATAACGGGTGGATAATCCCGGTCATAGCGTGCGTCAGAATGGCGCAATATAGCTTTCTGCAATTCAAGTCCCGCATACGGACCAACCCCTCCTACTATGCCGATTTTGTTATTCATGCTAACCATAAGCTATACACAACCGGTACTCGAATAGATTAAATGATAAAAGCCAGTATAAATGCTGCTGTAACAAGAAAAAGAATCCCGAAGATAACCGAAGTCCAGAACACCGAACCGAGCTTTTCTTGTTTTTTATTTATATACCATTTAACAACCGCATTACATACGATAACAAACAATGCGACTCCTATCAGAATCAATACAAGATGAAACCAGGTATCTATGCCGATCCGCAACTCGATAAAAAACAGAGAAATGATTCCGAGCAACAACCCGTATACACCGCTTAACCACACAATAATCTGCCGTTGTTGATCGATAGTAAGGCTGATATTTTTAAAGAAGTCCATACCGTTCGTTTACCCCGCCAGGAACTGAACTATAATAATAAACGGCGTCACGACAGCTTCGATAATTGACATGAATATCCCGCGAAACGTCGGGTTGTTCAGAAGCAACAACACAATAAAGATTCCCAGAAATCCTATGCGCCGATAATTATCGCCGAGTTGTTGCGGTAAAAGCGAAGCAAGTATATGAGAGCCGTCGATCGGAGGAATCGGCAACATGTTAAATATCGCAAGAATTACGTTGAGATAGATGCCGTTTAACATAATTCGCACAAAGAATTCCGTCGCGCCGGTCGGATCACCCGGTGAAACCATTAAAACCAACCCCGTAATTATTGAGAATACAAATGCCAGTGCAATATTGGAGGCGGGTCCCATTACCGAGACAAGAATATCGTCCCTTCGAAAATTTTGGAAGTTTGCCGGATTCACCGGAACGGGTTTCGCCCATGCAATGAACACACGACCGGCAACAATTACCGAAAGCAACGGCACAAGGATCGATCCGACAAGATCGATATGCGGGATCGGATTAGCCGTTAACCTGCCGGCTTGCTTTGCCGTCGGATCGCCGAGACGTAAAGCGGTGTAGCCGTGCGCCACTTCATGTACAATGACTGAAATCAGTAGAATTGGAAGTATTAATAAAAAATCGGTCATGGTCGGGGGTGATATTGTGTATGAATTTGTTTTAAATAGGTTCGGTCTACATGGGTATATATTTGGGTCGTGGATATATCACTATGTCCGAGTAATTCCTGAACGGCGCGAAGATCTGCGCCGGCTTCGAGCAGGTGTGTTGCACAGGAATGCCGCATAATGTGGGGATATATTCTTTTTTCAATCCCCGTCTGTCGCGCCGCATCCTGTATAATGTTCCAAACGGACATTCTGGTCATCGGTGATCCGCGCCGATTTAAAAACAGTATATCGTGACCGAGTTTACGTTTTGCCAGACCGGGACGAACTTCGGTCAGATAACGTTGTACCCAGGAAATAGCCATCCTGCCGATAGGCACAATTCGCTCTTTCGAACCCTTACCGCGAATCCGTACGAGACCTTCTTTAATTAATAACTGCTGACGGGACAATGTAATGAGCTCGGTTACCCGCATGCCGGTCGCATACAGACATTCAAGCATCGCCCTATTCCGAATCCATAGACCCTTGCTATCGACCGGGATACTCTCAATCAACTGCGAGACCTCCTCAACCGATAATGTCTCCGGCAATTTACGATTTGTCTTCGGGCCTTCGAAAAGTTCCACGGGATTGGATTTCCCCCGCTCTTCTTCGTATACATATTTATGAAAACCACGAATTGAGGAAAGCGCCCTGCTTATCGTCGCCGGTTGTAATCCCCTGCGCTTTAGCTTTTTTAAATATGCAGCGATATCACTTTCGGCTACATCCTTCAAACTCATTATCCCGGAGTTTTCGATAAACTGCATATAAGAATTCAGATCCCGTTGGTAATTATCGAGCGTGTTGCGAGAAAGCCCTTTTTCTACTCTTAAGTAATGAACATACGACTTTAATTCCTGCATATCACCGCCAGCCCAATTCAATGAAGTATACCGATTATTTATCCCGGTTGTCGCTCGTTTCCGTAGGTGTTTCCTCCGGAGGCATTACTCCCTTTTCGGAATATCCATGAATAAGCGGTTGAAATTCCTCCTCGTCTGCTTTCCCGGCATCCGATTCCTTTTCTTCCTGACCGGGATACTTAATACGGGGATGATGTATGCCGACAAGAACTTTAAAGAACGCTTCCCGGATATGGTTTAAGTCTTTGAACGTCAACTCGCATTCGTCAAGTTCTCCCTCCTCGAAACGCGCTTTTATTATTCCGTCGATAGTTGCCTTAAGTTTTGCTATCGACGGTTCGCCAATTGAACGTGTTGCCGCCTCGACGGCATCGGCAAGCATGACGATACCGGTTTCCTTTGTCTGCGGTTTAGGCCCGGGATAGCGGTAATCATTCTCGTTTATAACATCCTTGTCGGTTTTATTCTCAAGCGCCCTGTTATAGAAATATGATATCAGTGTTGTACCATGATGCATCGGAATAAACTCGAGTATCTCTTTGGGGAGATTATGTTTTTTACCAAGCTCAATGCCGTCCTTCACGTGAGAGATGAGAATCAGTGAACTCATTCTCGGCGTCAGCTTGTCGTGCCGGTTCTTGAATCCCATCTGATTTTCGATAAAGTATTCCGGTTTTTCCGTTTTACCGATGTCATGATAATACGCCCCCACCCGCGCAAGAATAGTGTTAGCGCCGATAACTTCCGCCGCGTTTTCCGCCAGACTTCCCATAACCAGACTATGATGAAACGTGCCCGGCGCTTTTTGTGAAAGCTCTTTGAGCAAGGGATGATTGAAATCCGAAAGCTCCAGGAGCGTAAGATCGGTCGTTATCTTCCAGGCGCGTTCGAGGAAAATCAACATTCCAAACGTAAGGATGGGTGAAAACAATGCATTTGCACCGGCAAATATAACCTCATATATCAAAACCATCGTGGTCTCAAACCGTTCAAGTCCGAGTGCAAGTATTGTTATGGTGTATCCGAGAAAGATAAACAACATCGACCTGAATATCTGTGTGCGATGTTTAATGTCCCGCACGGTGTATGCCGCAAGCGCGCCGCCGATCAGCGATACAAGCATAATCGTGTAATCGTTGCCGCGGATTCCGCCGACGAGCAGTGCAATCGTTACCGTCCCGTAGAAAGCAAGTCGTGAATCGAACATTATTGTCAGGAGCATTGACGCTGCCGGTACGAGTATCAGATATTCCACCGGCGCATCGACGTTTACTGCATGGGTTAGATAAGCAAAGAAAACCGGGAACAAAATAATCAATGCAATCAACGCAAGCTTTGCGTTATCGTAGAATATTTTTTTCCTGAATGAGAAGAAATATACTGCGTATAAGAGTAGGATAATCGATACATGCAGACCTTTACCTATATACTGAAGCCATAGGTTTATCACACCGCCGCGTTCCGCCTTTGCACGCCTGAAGGAATCGAGCCGGAGTTTCGTATCTTCGGTAATGCGTTCATGCCTGCTGATTATTCTCTCGTTTTCAAGAACAATACCGATAGTGCGCGGTACATCATCGCGTGCTATTTGCCGAAGCCGCTCGGTTTCTTCTTCATTGAAAATAATATTCGGTCTGATGTGCATGCTTCCGATTTTCAACGCCGCGCTGAATTGCGGATCGTCTTCATCGAAAAATTCCGATAAATCATTTTCGTAAGCGGTATTTACTTCC
Organism: Ignavibacteriales bacterium; assembly: GCA_003567775.1. Lineage (GTDB taxonomy): Bacteria > Bacteroidota > Ignavibacteria > T3Sed10-11 > T3Sed10-11 > T3Sed10-11. Next base: position 14,929 of record PWYR01000140.1, read on the forward strand.
GAGATATCCTTGAATCGAGTCACCGGCGCCATAACCTCATCGGCATTTCTACGGACGGCAAATTCATCATGCACCAACTCTTGTTTTGATATGCCGAGAATGCCGGTACGGTAATACCCCCGGAGAAGCGATTCTATAGTCGTTCTTAATTCTTGAAGTGAATTCACCGGTGCACCGGTCAATCCCTCCCGTAAACGTACCAACCCCTCCCATTCAGCGTTACTGAACTGAACTGTCAGGTTTCGTTTAATATCATCGAGCAGCACCGAGTCTTGATCGACTTGTGCACGGGATTCGTCATCATCGCGCCGGATTGTCGCCCGGCGTTCCCGGTGCTCCAGTTCAAAATCGACGGCAACTTTAATTTGCCCGAATAATGTTCGTACACTGTCAATTTTTGCATCTACTATTTTATCGTCCCGTTGAAAAACCGGTTTTACTTCTTGCTCTGCCTCCTGCAGTTCACGCTTGTATTGCCGCTCTTCCTTAAAAATCGGGAAAGAAAAAGGTGCAATTAATTCATCGCCTCCCCATATTGCCCCGATTCGATAATCGAACTCGATTGATTCACCCCTCGGGAACATTAACGCAGATAATATCACCACGATTAAAAGAATTCCGATCTTTACAACCATGCTGGTATTAAAATCGATTGATCGAATCGACTGCCCGGTATTTTCAAACATTTGTTTAAATTTCATAGATATTCATTTAACTCCCCCCTTCTCCTTGACTATTCCTCATCCCCGGCAGACATTGCATCCTCAACAGTTGTGTGAATTGAAAAGACGCGTTCAAGTTGAGATATCTTGATGAGCGAGGCAACGTTTTCAGTCAATCCCGCCAGTTTGACGCTGCCTCCGTTCTCACGCATCTGCCGTTCTGCAAAAAGCAGCGAAGACAAACCGCTGCTGTCACAAAATTCAACCGGACTGAGATCGATGATTAGCTCATTGATAGCCGATGTGCATATGATAAGGAATTCGCCCTTTAGTTCGGCGGCGAGTTTTGCATCAAGCCGTTTTTCGTACATCGAAAAAATTATTTTCCCATTCTTTTCTTTTACATCGAACTTCATATTTTTACTCTCAAAATTTTCCGAGAAAATCGCATAATGAATTATAAGGTAACTCTTTGTTGCGCTCGTTGATGGAGCGATATTGAACATTATAAAATAAATCACCGTACTCTTTGGCGAAACTCACACGGAATCGCGATTCGACCATAACTGTAAGATAGGCAGCAAAGAGAACAAATCCAAGATTCAGATCGATCACCAGGTCAAATTTTTGTTTGGAAAATTGCTTCGTAAATGATTTTTTGGGAAGGTAGAAAAAGTTTATATCATTTTCGTCGAACCGGACAACCTGTGCACGGGTATTCTGACCGATGAGAGTTGCCGCCTGCGTCGCCGCGACGACAATCCTTTTCTGACCGCGAAATCTTTTACCGAGAAACTTAACGACAGAAAGAGCACATTCCGCCGACTTTTCATCATTCGGGATAATAACCAGCGCGTTTTGCGATTCAGAATAAAAATTTGTTAAGTTCCGCTGCGTATCGTTCTTTAATCGCATCTTCAAAATCCCATATTGAGTACCAATTTGTCGACGTAATTCTTTTATCATTTTAATTTTCTTTCACCATATTTAAAAACTCTTCCTCATTTAATATCGTTACATTAAGTTCACGCGCTTTATCAAGTTTGGACCCGGCGCCCGAGCCGGCTACGACGTAATCGGTTTTCCTGCTTACCGATAACGAAACTTTACCGCCGCGCGTTTCAATTAATGCTTGCGCTTCATCCCGGGTAAGAGATTCAAGCGCACCGGTCAGAACAAATGTTTTTTCTTTACGTGTTTGTTTCTTCTGTTTGCGATGTTCAGTTGCAAACGTAATCCCTGCCTTTTTCAACCTCCCGATCATCTCGCTGTTGTTTTGTTCCTGAAAGAAAGCAACCACACTCTGTGCAATGCGTGGTCCGATTTCAGGTACGTTCGTCAATTCCTCTTCAGTCGCTTTTTGCAACGCTTCGATCGATCCGAACTCTCCGGCTAATACCCGTGCAACTCCCAGCCCGACGTGGCGAATACCCAGTGCATACAGGATTCTGTTAAACGGCTGCGCCTTGCTCTTTTCAATGGCATTGATAAGATTCGAGGCGCTTTTTTCACCCATCCTATCGAGCGGGACGAGATCTTCTTTTTTCAGATCGTAGAGATCTGCCGGTGTTATAACCAACTTATGATTAATGAGTTGATCGATTATTGCCTCGCCGAGACCGTCTATGTCCATTGCCTGTCTGCCGACAAAATGCTCTAACCTGCCGCGTATTTGCGCCGGGCATTCCGTATTCATGCAATAGTAATGCGCCTCTCCATCAAGCCGTTTTATCCCGGATTTACACACAGGGCATTCATCCGGAAAAGAAAATTTTCGCGTACCTTTCGGTCGCTTCTCTTTAACAACGCCGGTTATTTTCGGAATCACATCTCCGCCTTTTTCAACGATAACCGTATCGCCGGTCCGCACGTCAAGCCGTTTGATTTCATCTTCATTATGAAGCGTTGCGCGCTTGACGGTTGTTCCGCCGAGCAATACCGGATCGAGTTCCGCCACCGGCGTTATGGTGCCGACCCGTCCGACCTGCAACGCAATCGCATTTAACTTCGTTTCAGCTTTTCGCGCCGTAAATTTATATGCCGTCGCCCATCTCGGACTTTTTGCAATCGTGCCGAGCTTATCCTGCCTGCTAAGTGAATCGACCTTTACCACAACTCCGTCGATTTCATAAGGCAACTCATCGCGTTCTTTCTCTATATTCCTGCAAAAGCCGATCACTTTTTCAACGGATGTATACCGTTCAAATTTATTGCCGACCGGCAGTCCCATATCGAGAAGCATATTCAACCGTTCATAATGACTGTCGCTTTTCACATCGTCGCTTAAAAGCTGGTAGGCAAAAAATCTGAGTTTCCTTTGCGCAACTATTTTTGAGTCTTGCAGCTTTAATGTTCCCGCAGTTGCATTTCGCGGATTTGCAAACAAACGCTGTCCATGCTCTTCGCGGAATTCATTCAATGCAAAGAAATCATCTTTGAACATTATTATTTCACCCCGTATTTCAAGCCGGCTATAGTTTCGACCGTCATTTCGAAGCTGCAACGGAATGCTCCTGACCGTACGTAAATTTGCGGTGATATCATCGCCCTGCATTCCGTCGCCGCGGGTTGCACCGAGATGAAAAACGCCTTTCTCATAATGCAACGTTACCGCCACGCCGTCGAATTTTATCTCCGCAACATAAGATACATTCTCATCACCCAAACCGTTTCGCACACGTCTATCGAAATCGTATAGCTCGTTTTCGTTGTACGTGTTCGAAAGACTCAACATCGGTCTTGTGTGTGTTACGGCCGGAAATTCTTTTGCCGGTTCTCCTCCTACCCGCTGCGTCGGCGATTCGGGGGTGCGGAATTCCGGATAGTGCTCTTCAAGCTCGGTCAATTCACGCATCAGTCGGTCGTACTCCTGATCGGATATCACGGGATCGGCAAGTACATAATATCTATAATCGTGATCGAGCAATTCTTTCTGCAATTGTGCGATGCGTTTGCGTATAGATTCAGGAGCGGATTGGGAGGTCATGAAGATTTATCTTTGATAAAAATTTGGTTAACGTCGTATGCCTTCCCGGGTAATGAGTAAATTTCTGAGCACCTGCCCCGGGCTGCCGAGAACACCGATGCTATCGTAGTTCACCGTGATGCTCACGCCGCCGGCATTTCCGACCGTTAATAAAAACTCGTTTGCCGCCTTCCATTCACGGCTCCTGCCCGGCGGGAATATAAATTCCTCCTGTGCAACATTATCAATGGTAATTGTAAGCCAGACACTGTCTAAAGCCGTCACGGCAAGGGATACACTGTCGCGTGGTTCAAGCTCTGCGGCGGTCGCAGGTATATCGAGCGGTTCTATCGCTGTTTGTTCGGCTTGCTTCTCTATTTCCCGTACCACATCCTGAAACGGACGCTCTGCCACCGGTTCCTCGGTTGCACCAAAGAATGTGAGAAACAAATAGACGAGTAATGCTATTCCACCGATTATCGCGAGGGACAGGAACACCATTTTTAATTTCGGAGTGTTGATCGGATCGTGATTCGTTTTATTTTTCGCCTGTCCGGCAGATTTCTCATCTCCCTTCTGATGTGCCGACCGTTTATATTCCTCATATTGCGCAATCACTTGAATATGATCGAAACCGACATATTTTGCATATTGCTTTAAAATCGACTTAACATACGGCTCGGGAAGAACTTTAAAATCCCCCTGCTCAACTGCCTCAAGAAAACGAACATTGATGCGAGTCGCCCCGGCAATATCATGCAGAGAGATATTCTTCTCGAGTCGTAATTGTTTCAGATTTTTTATAAACTGCAACTCCAAATTATAACTCCGTTTAAATTAGCGTTTTCTGCTCTGAGTTTATAAAATAGCCAACGTTAATTTGAAAAGCAAACGG
>PWYR01000027.1 GCA_003567775.1 Ignavibacteriales bacterium
TAACACACGGTATTCGCGTAATAGCGGATGCAAAATACGTACCGGAGCGATCGCATCCCGAAGAGGGATATTATTTTTTCTCATACAAGATCACCATAAAAAATGAGGGAACCGAATGGGCGCAGCTCATATCGCGAAGCTGGATTATTATTAATGCGCACGGCGACCGCGATGACGTAGAGGGACCGGGTGTTATCGGTCAGCACCCGGGATTGGCGCCCGGCGAGTCGTTCGAGTATGCCAGCTTCTGTCCGCTCAATACCGAGTGGGGAACGATGGAAGGAACATACCGCATGCAGCGCAAAGACGGACAAGAGTTCGATATCCGGATAGGCAGATTTTATCTCACGACAACCGCTCCGGTATACGGGTGATAGTATACACTATCCGAGTAATAAAACGAAAGGAAGAAATATGAACAGCATTAATCTTAACATAATCGGCAGATATGTATTGCTGTCGTTATTTGTATTGTTGATCGCGGGATGTGCGCCTGAAACACCGCCCGATCAGGATATTGATTTCCATACGTTTGCAAATGTCGATGAAGTAGTTGTAACCCATATGGATTTCGATCTTAACGTTAACTTCGACGAGCACGTTATTTCCGGACGCGCGTCGCTTCACTTGAATAACATAACGGGCGCCGAAGAAATCGTGCTCGATACCCGCGATCTTACGATTGAACGTGTAACGCTCGACGATGGAACTGAGGAAACAACTTTTTCACTCGGTGATTTTGTTGAATATCTCGGGCAGCCATTGTCGATATCCATTACACCGGCTACGGAAAGAGTAAACGTGTACTATCAAACCGCACCTCACGCGGCGGCGCTGCAATGGCTTGAACCGGAACAAACTGCAGGAGGCCGGCATCCCTTTTTATTCACTCAATCGCAGGCGATACTCGCCCGCACCTGGATTCCATGTCAGGATACCCCCGGCAGTCGCATTACTTACAATGCACGAGTTCAGGTTCCGGAGGGACTGATGGCGGTAATGAGTGCGGAAAATCAGAAAGAGAAAAGTCCTGACGGCGTCTATGAATTCCGGATGCCGCAAACGATCCCGACCTATTTGTTTGCGCTGTCGGTCGGCGATTTTGAATTTCGACCGTTAAGCGATCGCATCGGGGTATTTGCGGAGCCGGAAATAATTGAAGATGCTGCATGGGAGTTTGCGGATACCGAAGATATGATGGGAGATGCAGAGGAAATGTACGGCGCATACCGATGGGGAAGATACGACATTATGGTGCTGCCCCCCAGCTTTCCGTTCGGCGGTATGGAGAACGCGCGGCTGACATTTGTTACACCGACTATTATTGCCGGTGACCGGTCATTGTTATCCCTTATTGCACATGAGCTTGCGCATTCGTGGGCTGGTAATCTGGTAACCATGGCAACCTGGAATGACTTCTGGATAAACGAAGGATTTACTTCCTATATGACCAACCGTATAATGGAAGCTGTTTACGGGCGCGATTATGCGGAAATGCTCTGGCATCTTGATTATCAGGATCTTATTGCAACCATAGAGGAAATGGGTGAAGATAATCCTGATACAAGATTACATCTTGACCTTCGCGGACGGGACCCGGACGACGGTATGACTTCGATTGCCTACATTAAAGGTGCATTCTTTTTAAAAATGCTTGAGAACAATCTCGGCAGGGAACGGTTTGATAATTTCTTACAGCAATATTTTAATACGTTTGCGTTCCAGACAATGACGGCAGAACAATTCCTCGCCCATTTTCGTGAGACGATCATCGAAGCTCCGATTCGAGAAGTTCCGGCGGAGGATATCGCGCAAGTCGAACTTGAAGAACAATTGAAACTTGACAAATGGGTATATGGTACGGGATTACCGGACAATTGTCCGCAAATTCAATCGGACGAATTCAGCAGGGTAGAAGAACAGATAGAAGCCTGGATAACAGATACAGCAGCATCCGAGCTTGATGTTGACAACTGGACAACGCATCACTGGCTGCACTTTCTTATGAACCTGCCCGATGAATTATCGTACGAACAAATGGGTGAGCTTGATAATACGTTCGGGTTTACCCAAACCGAAAATTCAGAGATACTCAATGCGTGGTTATTACATGCAATCGAACATCGATATGAAGAAGCATATCCCGCGCTTGAAGATTTTCTTCTTAGCCAGGGACGCAGGAAATTTCTGATGCCGTTGTATTCAAAGCTTGCCGAGACACCGGAAGGAATCGAGATGGCGCAAGAAATTTACCGTGAAGCGCGTCCAACGTATCATCCGATTTCATATCATTCAATAGATGAAGTGCTGAATTGGGAAAATTGAACGCAATCGGTAATTCGTAAAATATCTAAAAATTATGCGCATATTTTTGGTAATTATACGGGAAAATTTTTCCGAAAAAATTCCCGAAAAGTATTGCAGGTATTGAAATAAAATCGTATGATTATAGTGTTCTCACAAACAGGGTAAAGGGGTAAGGTTGGAAAAAATAAACTTTGAAGCAATAAAAATATTCACGGCGCCGGTGCTCTAGCCTGTGATAACTCCCCTGATGTACTCCCCAAAACAATAGACTCCGGCGCCGTGATTTTTTTATTCCTGCCGGTTAATGTCAAACACTATGCAATTACATTTTAAATCGTTCGGTGAAAAATATCCGGTAATTATTTTACACGGGTTATTCGGCGCGCTTGATAATTGGTATACTATCGGAAAAAAACTAAGCACCGGCTACCGGGTATATGTAGTAGATCAGCGAAACCATGGTCGATCGCCTCATAGTGATAGTCACACGTACGATGATCTTGCGAACGATCTGTATCTTTTTATGCACGAGCAAAACATAGATACCGCCCATATAATCGGTCACTCTATGGGTGGGACAGCCGCGATGCAATTTGCCGCACAGCGGCCGGATATGGTCAACAAATTAATTGTGGTAGATATGGCGCCGCGTGATTATCAGCCAAGGCACGATGAATTATTTAAAGCATTCGATGCTGTAGACCCATCGGAATTTTCCCGGCGGAAAGAAATCGATAATGCATTCAAAAAATATCTTCCCGATTATGCCGTTCGTCAATATATATTGAAGAACATTTCTCGTGATGATAAGAAACGGTATAGATGGAAATTCAATCTGAAGGCAATAAAGGAAAATTATAAATCCATTATTTCCGGTCCCGATATCGGAGAAGCGATTTCACATCCGGCTTTATTTATTAAAGGCGGGCGATCATCATACATTACCGATGATGATTATAAGAACATTAAGCGGTTGTTCACCGATGTCAATATAGTGACGATTCCGGGAGCAAGCCACTGGGTGCATACCGACGCACCGGATCGATTTCTTGAAATTGTACGGGATTTTTTTGGAGAGAAAGAGTAATCACTGCTGATTCTCATAAAAATTTTGTATATTTTTGAGTATCTACAGTGAGTAAGGAGTTTAGACGCGAGATGAAATCATTAGGAAGAACTTTAGCGCTGACGGTGTTCCTTATCGGATTAGCAGCATCCGATGTGTACACTCAGGATAGGATCCGGACGATCAGCTTGAAAGGATTGTATACATCTTCGTCCAGATTATTTCCGACGCCCGAAGCGGCAGATGAGATGGCGCGGCACCGTTATAATTCGCTCGATCATATATTCGGTTACGGCGCCGATGTCAGATACGGGATGCCGGGAATCAATTTAATACTCGGGTGTACCGTAGAATATCTTGAGAAAAGCGGCGAATTTTTTACCCGATACGAGATAGAGGATGAGAGTTTTCTAATTCCTACAATAGACGGGTATCATATCATTCCGATAGAACTGACGGGTTATCTATTAATACCGATCGGCAGTGAACGTCTCCAGTTCTATATCGGCGGCGGAGCGGGTATTTATCTCGGAAGGCGTGTGTATCAAATTGGCGATGCGCGTTCCGAATCGCTCGAGCGCTCGGTGTATCCGGGTATTCACGTCGTGAGCGGCGTTGATTACTTTTTCCATCCCCGGATAGGTATACGGGGTGAGATGAAGTTCCGGGATCCGGATATTGAAACACGCAATCGATTTAATCAGGATACAATTACATACCGGGAGCGAACATTCAATTTACCGGATGGCGATGTTCCATCTCGAATTAATGTCGACGGTATAGTATTTACATTTGCACTGGTATTCAGACTTTAGCTGTTAAGATGATACGGAAGCATATATTCCTTACAGGTTTTATGGGCAGCGGTAAAAGTACGGTGGGACCGCTGGTTGCAAAAGCGCTTGGTTTTTTATTTATCGATCTTGATGAAGAAATTGAACGACGGGAAGGTCACTCGATAGAGGAAATATTTCAACTTTCGGGTGAACAACATTTCAGATCGATCGAGCGAACATACTTGCAGCGAATGATTGAAGATGAAGAAACGGTTTTTGCTCTCGGCGGCGGAACGGTAACTATTGAAGGTTTGATATCCGATTTGAAATCGAGTGGAATCTTAGTGTATCTGAAAACCGATGTAGATGAGTTGGTTCCGCGGCTTCAGGGGCATTCGCATCGCCCATTATTGCAGAGAACAAAAGGTGAAGCACTCGGTGAGGCAGAGTTGCACCGGAAGATTGGTTTGCTTCTCAATCAGCGTGAAGAGTTCTATCGCCAGGCGGATGTTATTGTCGATACGACGGGAAAACCGGTGGAGATTGTAGTAGAGACGGTGCTCAACGCACTGGCGGAAAATATTCATAGAGATAAATTTCGACACCCGGAGAAATAACAGTTGGATAGATCATTATCAAAATTAACGGTTGCATTTCCCGCGGACGAAGGATCGACTTCACGTTCGTATCCTATCTATACCGGACATGGGATTTTAAGCATGATAGGTCCGGTTGCATCGGAACTGCATATACCTGAACGCATCATCATTATTACCGATGCGAATATCGAGAATCTCTATGCCGGGCACGTTTATTCCGCTTTGTTAAATTTTGGTTTTCGACCGGAAATAATTTCAATCCCTGCCGGAGAAAAACATAAAACGCTCGATACCGTCAGGTTTGTGTATGATAAAATGCACGATGCAGGATGCGGACGCGACACTGCTGTTATTGCAGTCGGCGGCGGCGTTGTCGGCGATCTCGCAGGATTTGTTGCGGCAACCTATCACCGGGGAATTCCGTTCGTACAAGTTCCCACTACATTGCTTGCGCAAGTCGATAGTTCAGTCGGCGGAAAAGTCGGTGTGAACTTACCCTACGGTAAAAACCTTGTCGGCGCTTTCTATCAGCCGCGCTTTGTGTTCATCGATACGAAAACATTAATAACACTGTCTCAACGTGAATTGCGCAGCGGCATGGCTGAGGTGATAAAATACGGTACGATACTTGATGGAGAATTATTTGAAATGATTGCCGGTGTAATCGATTCGTTATTAATACCGGACATCAATCTTTATTCCGATATTATTGAACGGTGTTGTGCATTGAAAGCATCGGTGGTAGAGCGGGATGAGCGAGAATCTGGATATCGTGAAATACTAAATTTCGGTCACACCGTCGGGCATGCAATAGAGGCATTGACGGGATATTCGACGCTTACCCATGGTGAAGCGATCACTTATGGAATGATGGCTGAAACCCACACGTCCGTAAATCATTGCGGCTTGCCCAAAGAAGAAGCGCACCGGCTTTGCTCATTGTTGCTGCGGCTGTCGCCTCCGCCGCTTCCCGATACCATAGACGATGAACAAATTTACCTGGCTATGTTCAATGATAAAAAAGTCCGGTCGGGTGTTCTCCGGTTCTCACTTATCAATAAAATCGGCGATGCTGCGTTCGGCGAATCTCCAGAGCCACATTATGTTAAACAGTCAGTTCGGAAATTGTTTACAATCTATAAGGACGAATGCGAATACTGATCATTTTATTCTTATTATTCCCGGTCCAGCAACAGGTATTATGTGCTAATGAACCGGAAGAAGAGTTCCGCGCGGTATGGCTAACGACTTTTGCGGGACTCGATTGGCCCGATTCATTCGATCCGGAGGAACAAAAAAGAAGTTTACTTAATATTATTGAACATCTCCATGCTGCAAATTTTAATGCGATTATTTTTCAGGCTCGTTCGCGGGGGGATGCATTCTATCAATCATTTTATGAACCCTGGGCGCGCGAGCTAACCGGTACAACCGGAAAGGATCCGGGATGGGACCCGCTTGCTTTTCTTATTGAACATGCCCGCTCACGTGGTATGGAAGTACATGCCTGGTTCAACGTATATAAAGTATGGGGTGGCTCCCCGATACCATACGGACTTGATCCGCCGCACATTCTTGACCGCAATCCCGGGTGGGCGCGTTTAGACGGAGGCGAGTGGTGGCTCGATCCCGGTGAACCGGGTGTACATTTGTATCTGATGAAGGTTGCCCTCGATCTTATCGAGCGTTATCCTGTCGACGGCATACACTTCGATCACATTCGGTATCCCGGTCGTCGCTTCGATGATGCGATTACACACAAAAGATTCGGCGGCAATAAAAATCGTGATGAATGGCGGAGGGATAACATAACAAATTTTGTGCAGGAGTTTTACCGGTATGCAACTGCGATCAGACCCGATTTAAAAATCGGTTCGGCGCCGGTTGGCGTATACAAACCGATCTCCGGTTTTTTCTGGGCGACTGCTTATGTCGATTATTTTCAGGATCCGGAAAAATGGCTGCGCGAAGGTATACACGATTACATAGCGCCACAGGTCTATTGGGATATCGCAAAGAATCCAAAATTCGATGCTATAATGGGTGATTGGATGAATCGATCACACAACAGACACATATACGGCGGCATCGGTATATTCCGCCCGGAGATATATAATGAATTGTATCGGCAGGTTTTTATTACACGAGCGCTTGGCATCCCGGGACAGGTGTATTTTCGATATGCTCATCTCGGGAATTCAGAACAGATTGTAAAAGCGTACAACTACCCCGCTGCACCGCCCCGTATGCCCTGGAAGGAAAATAACGAAAATTATACGCAGGAACGAATCGATGAGATTGCACAGATGCTCGAACGGGAAATAGTGTTTTCGCTCGAATCCGATCCGGATCGACCGGATTCGTTACGTATGTCTTTTTATTTACCGGGTAATTCGTACGTCTCCATCCGTATTATCGATGAATTGACCGGTCGTCCATACTTTATTATAGATAACTTTTTCGAGACAGGGTTTCATTCGGTTCCTATTCATCGCAACCGGATATATCTGTTAACCCGGTGTATTGTGCAAGTAAACGGCCGGATTACCGAGCGATTGCTCAGGTGGATGGATTGAGTGTAGTGTCAAATTGCATTTAGCCATAGTTTTCGCTACATTTTTATAAATAGGAGGTTGGTGTGCAATCAACTATCGGAGAAAGACGCATAACGGAGCTTTTCGGCAACACTGCCGGAAAACGAATTGCTATTGTGGGCGATGTTATGCTCGATCAATATTTTTGGGGAAGTGTATCCCGAATTTCTCCGGAAGCCCCCGTACCCGTTGTTGAAGTAAACTCGGAATCGATGCGTTTGGGCGGTGCTGCAAACGTCGCAAATAATATCGCTGCGCTTGGAGCAGAGCCCTTCCTTATCGGTGTTATCGGTGACGATGAAAACGGAGAGATACTATCTTCTCTTATGGTTGAGGCAGGTTTTCCTTCCGATGGTTTACTCGTAGATTCGACGCGACCAACCACTATTAAAACGCGGGTAATAGCTCATGGTCAACATGTAGTCCGGTTTGACCGCGAGAATACTGCTGATCTCAATGAGTCGATCTCAGAACGGCTTGTCGGTGTATTGAAGAATAATATAGAGAGCATCGACGGGATAATTCTTCAGGATTATAATAAAGGTATTTTTACGAAAAATAGTATCGCTGAAATTACCCGTCTTGCGAATGACAATAATACGCTGATAACGGTCGATCCGAAATTTAATCATTTTTTTGAATATCGTGATGTAACGGTATTCAAACCGAATCGTCGTGAACTTGAGCAGGCATTCGGCGCCAAATTGAGATCGAACGACGATTTTTACCGGTACGGATTTGAGCTGCTGCAAAGATTACAGGCGCAAAGCTTGTTGATCACACGAGGTGAACAGGGTATGACCCTCATCGAGCAAAACGGCGCAGTTCATCACGTACCGACACGCACCCGGTCTGTAGCAGATGTCAGTGGAGCAGGTGATACGGTTATTGCAACACTGACGGTTATGATAGCTGCAGGATCGGATATTCGTGAGGCATCTGCCATAGCTAACTTTGCCGGCGGCATAGTCTGTGAAGAGATCGGTATTATTCCGATAGAACAAAACCGGCTAAAAGAAACAATACTTCGTTTTGAACGGAATAATAATATAGTAACGGTTCCGAAAGAGAGTGTCTGATATGGGTGAGGTTCTATCACTGGAAAAGGCGGTATCACGCCGGGAGTCGCTCCGGAATGCGGGAAAGAAAGTGGTGTTTACAAACGGTACTTTCGATATATTGCATCGCGGGCATGTTGAATATCTCATAAAAGCCCGCGGGATGGGGGATGTATTGTTCGTAGGTTTGAACAGTGATGACTCGGTTCGCTCTTTAAAAGGTAACGGGCGCCCGATAATGAACCAGGAAGACCGCGCATTTTTGCTTGCGAACCTTGTATGTGTTGATTATGTTGTAACTTTTATAGAGGAAACTCCGCTTAATTTGATTCAATCTCTTCTGCCGGATGTATTAGTCAAAGGCGCCGATTGGTCGGTTGACAACATCGTAGGGAAGGATGTCGTTGAACAATATGGAGGTGAAGTTGTGACCATAGAACTCACACCCGGCCGCTCATCATCTTCTGTTATTGAAACAATACTGAAACGTGCAACGTATTTTCAAAAGTAAACCGTGAAAAAATTATTTCGCATACTTGGCTACTCATTTGTAGTATTTATATTCCTTATGGCGATCATTCTGGGAATGACCCAGACCGGCATATTTAAAGAAGGAGTGCGTCAGTTTGCGGAAAACCAGGCAGCCGAACATTTAAACGGTGAAATACGGATCGGAAAAATTAGCGGTACGTTCATAACCGGCTTTAGCCTGAAAGACGTAGAGTGGTTGTATGATGATCGGCAGGCGATTCAAATTCAATCTCTTAGCGTGAGGATAAATCCCATCCGGTTATTCCATAGAGAAATTCATATTGACAATCTCATCTTAATGAGTCCCGATGTACTGATGGTAAAAGATGAGGATGGTGTGCTTAATTTCAGTAACCTTGTAAAAAAGCGGACGCCGCAAGAGAGTGAATCGCCCGATACTCCCGATGCACCTTCATCCGAGCCATGGATCTATCGTCTTGAAAACCTGGAAATTCTTGGCGGCGAGTTTAGTTATGTAAATTATTCCGAGAACGAACGGAGCGAGCGTACATATCCTGTTTCGTTTCCGAAAATCGATTATGATGATTTCCAGGCGGAGAATATATATCTCACGATGTCGTTTATGTCCGACGAAAGTAATTACGGCTTTGATATCCGCTCACTGAATTTTTCTTTTCGCGAGCCGGCATTTAGCATCAGCCATTTATCATTGCAGGCAGCTTTTTCCCCTCACCGGACACAAATTAACCGTTTGCGATTGATCACCGATAAAACAAATGTTAATATTACAGGGGGCATATCCGATTATAATCTGCTCGGCGGTAATGAAGGGCGAATCGAGGAGAAGGAAATGACAGCGACGTTATATGCCGATCGTTTTCATTTCGATGATCTGAAAATGTTTATACCCGCTGTGTGGTTCCTCGAAGGAGATGCTTCATTCGATATTTCTGCGAGCGGATCGCTGGATGAAATTGATGTCGAGTATATCAAGGTCAATCTTAATGAAACCGATCTTGCATTGACGGGGCGCGTCACCGATGTGACGGACGTCGATCGTATGTTTATCGACGCCTCATTTACAGACAGTCGTCTCGATCCAGCCGAAGTTACTATGTTGCTGCCGCATTATTCGATACCCGATTACAGTCATCTTGGCGTGATGGATATCAGCGCTGCCTATAGCGGCAATCCCAGAGATTTCAGCGCAACTATTGATTTGAACTCATCGGCCGGTAACTACACCGGTGAAATTGATCTGGACCTGACGGGAACAGCGCTTGTTTATGATGGATCGATAGTAACACAGAATGCCGATATTGCCGCTCTTATGCAAAATGAATATTATCCCTATGATTTGACCGGTCAAATACGACTCAAAGGCGAAGGAACGAGTTTCGATGAAGTTGTCGCCGATGCATATCTTTCGATCGATCATATGAAGATCGCTCATCTTGAATTCGATTCATTAAGTGCGGATGTATTTGCCCGTCATCACGATGTTCGATTTATATCAACGGGATATCTTGAAAACAGCAAATACACGCTCGATGCTACGAGCGATATGATGGATTTTGAAAAAGCGCCATTCGATGTCGGGCTTGTATTCGAGTCGCTCAACCTGGCGCGCATTCTGCAAGACTCATCGTATGTGAGCGATTTATCATTCTCATTGTCGGCTAAAGGAACAGGGCTGAAACCTGAGTCAATGTTTGGCGATATATCGATAGAGCTTGAACCTTCACGATTTCGCGACTACACATTTGTCGGTGACCCGGTGTTTATATCACTTGTCGAAATCGATACCGCATTCCGGGAACTGAATATCGAATCCGAAATTGTCGATATCTATCTTGCAGGTGAATTTGATCTCCCGACAATCGTCGGCATATCATACAATCACTTGCGTCAGTTGATAACATCTATTCGAGATGACATGCAGGGTATAGTGACAGGAGAAGTAGTTGATGTATCGGAATATATCAGCGCGATAGAAATTCAAACGCCGCTCGATACTGTTTACGACATTGATATAAAAAATATTGATGTGGTTGCATTGTTTCTCGGACGGGATGAATTTGAAGTCGAGGTCGAGGGGAAGCTGTACGGGTACTTCCGGGCGGTGGATAATATGCTTCATCTGGGAGGCGACATTGAGATAGACCATTTTCTGTATCTTTCCAGCGATGAGAGATTTTTATTTGACAAAGTGATCGGTTGGTATAATATAGATAATGATTATAAAGCGTCGGGATTTAACGGTATTTATTCCGTGTTTGATATCTTCGCCTCGGGTATTTATACGCAATCAATGACAATGAATGATGTGCGGGTCCGAGCCGATATAAAAGGAGTCGATTGGATTGTATATTCAAAGGCAACCATAGATACTTTATTAACGTACGAAATAAATACCGAGGCGCGTTTCGACTCAACGTCGCTGAATACCGATATTACCACATTTGCAATCGGATACGGCGATATTAATTTTTCAAATATTGATACATTGAAGATGCGTTATAATTATGCAGGTGTATGGTTCGAAACATTTTCATTGTATCATAACGATGTCAGTTCGATTGATATATCCGGATTGTACGCATTTGAAAATGAGCACTCAATTGATTTCAACATAACCAATGTCGATCTGGAAGAGTTGCACCAGCTTGCAGCGCCTGAAGCAATAAGCCGCCGTCAACCGTTGTTATCCGGTTCTATCAATGTCAATGGTGCAATCGGCGGAACGACGGAAAATTTGCGCAGTAATGTGGATGCACATATAACCGATGTTATGTACGGTGATCTTGAATTTGGAATTATGAACGGACGATTGACATACGATTCGGAACGCCTCAACTTCACGGCGGATGTTACCGAAGCTGATGACACGGCAAGCATTGCGTTTAGAATCAGCGGTTATATGCCGTTTGATTTGCTTCGCGGCAGCGGGGGTATGCTTATCCCGGACGGACCAATAAGTGTACACCTTTTTTCCGAGGGGTTTGATATCTCTATAATCGATCCTTTTATTAGCGATTTTCGTAATTTTACTGCCCGCTTAACAAGCGATGTTACTATTAGCGGAAGTGTGGAGAATCCGGTTTATGAAGGTAATCTCGAAATTACCGACGGTCGGTTTGTGTTTGCTCCGAATAACGTTACATATCACTTTGACGGCAAAGTTGAGCCGCGTTTGAATGAGCTTGTCATCAGTCACCTCTGGTTGGAGAACCGGAGACGTGATATGCCCGGCGGCCGATTGAACTTTACCGGAAGCGTACGTACGCGTGGACTAACGATCAGGGATTTCGATCTTTACGCTAACGGACAATTATTGGTAATGCGCACCGCCTCCCGGCGATCGGGCGATGTGTTTTATGGTGATCTTATTATCGCCACCGGCGCACGCGGGCTGCGGCTTGCCGGATCACTTGAAGAGTCGAGTCTAACCGGAAATGTTTTAATAAGATCGGCAAGTCTGACATTTCCACCGGCGCGGACTACGGCATATGATCGAACAGGATCAATTGTTAATTATGTTGTTATTGACGACGTTGATCCGGACACCGGGTCGCCTACACCGCTTGAAATCTTCTTCAGGGATATTGCGCAGCATCATTCTCAAAGATCTGTGCAGCAGCAGACGGGCAGCACGTTTATTGACGGACTTGATTACGATATTGTTATCCAAACCGACGGCAGGGTTGAGATGACTATGATTTTCAACCAGACGACGGGTGAAGAGCTTGTGGCGAGAATCGAGACACCCAGTTTACGGCTCTATCGGGATGACATTATCGGTATGCGTCTTATCGGGGTGGTCGATATTGTTGAACCATCCGGCTATTCTTTCTATCGCAAGTTCGATGCACGGGGCAGCTTAAGTTTTGTCGGAGAACCGGACAACCCCGAGCTTGATATTACAGCATCATATACAGGTCAACGAATGTCCGTCAGAGAACCGACCGCCGACCCCGGCGCTCCCTCCCCGACGGAGAGGAGAACGCCAGAACCGGTTGAAGTGCGTCTTCACATTACCGGCAATCGATATGAGCCGAAACTGGATATTAATTTGATTGTGAATAATGAAGAGTGGGATGGCGATGTTGAAACGGACGCTATTTCGTTTATACTTACAGGCAGGTTCCAAACTGAGTTGGAGTCGAGCGACTACCGGAGTATCTCCGCCGATTTCGGCCGGGGTATTCCTGCAACATTTATGTCGGGAGTTGCAACATCCCTTTTATCAAATCTTTTCACTGATTTTTTACGGAACGAGGTTCGTTTTATACGAACTGCCGAGATCGTCTGGTACGGTGGGAATATAATGGATACTGCCGAATTACGGATCAGCGGTGAGCTTCGGAATTTTTACTGGACTATCGGCGGGAGAGTGTTTAACGATATCGGGAATACTAATTTTTCGTTCCAGATTCCGATGGGACCGGTTTTCAACTCGGATCGCTGGACAAATCTGTTTCTCGAGCTTGAGCGACGATCGCAAAGTATTGAGATCTCCGAAGATCAGCGTCCGGTAAATGCGGCTCGATTATATTACAGCATATCTTTTTAATCAATTTAATTAATCAAGGTAACATATTATAGATGGATGAAATCAAACGAAAAATAGTGGATTTCCTGGGGAAGTTTCCCCATCAGGTATTCAAATCGAAGCAGTTAGCAAGACGGCTGCAAATTACGGAAGAAAAAGCATATAAAAAGTTGCGTGAGGCATTGCATGATCTTGCAGAGGACGACCGGATACTCCGCGTAAAAGGAAAACGATACGGCTATAAACCCGGCGACGATCAACATGATCAGGGTACTTTGTACATCACGCGACAGGGTTACGGCTTAGTGATGCTCGATTCGGATGAGGAGGTGTTTATAGCCCCGAAAAATCTCGGCACCGCACTTGACGGTGACCGGGTAAACATTGTTTTGTTTGCAAGACCTACCCGGAAACTTCAGCGGGAAGGAATCGAACTTGAAGGAGAAGTCACCAAAGTCGTCGAACGAAGCAAGCGTGAAATCGTCGGTGTTCTAAAGAAGACTAAAAACTTTTTCTTTGTTGAGCCCGACAGCCGGCGGATACCTCGCGATATTTATATTCCGAAAGCGCAGTTAAACGGCGCCAATGATAACGATAAAGTTATTGCGGTAATAGAGGAATGGAACGATCCGTTGCTGAACCCTGAAGGATTTGTGAAAGAAGTGCTCGGACAGGCAGGCAATCTGAGCGTTGAACTTCGGGCTATAGCAATGCAATTTGATATTCCGATCAAATTCCCCCGTGCAGTTCTGGATGAAGCTGAAACATTACCCGAATCGCTGCCGGGAAAAGAAAATAATCGGCGGTTCGATATACGTGATAAGACTGTGATTACGATCGACCCCGAAGATGCAAAAGATTTCGACGATGCCCTTTCGCTGGATTATGATGACGATGATAATTATATACTTGGCGTCCATATTGCGGATGTGAGTTATTATGTGAAGGAGGGATCGGCTCTTGATCGTGAGGCACATAATAGAGGTACAAGCGTATATCTTGTCGATGGTGTTATACCGATGTTGCCCGAACGGTTGTCGAACAACCTGTGCAGTCTGCGGCCAAATGAAGACCGCCCCGCTTATTCGGTGTTCATGACTATTTCAAGGCGCGGCGTTGTCAAAGATTATTCTATTCAAGAAACCGTTATACGAAGCGCGCGGCGATTTACGTATGAGGAAGTTCAACAAATTATCGAAGAGGAGGATGGAGAATACGCAGACCTAATACTCGGCTTAAAGAAGCTTATACAAACGCTTCTCAAAAAGCGGCTTCGTGAAGGGAGCATCGATTTCGGTTCAACCGAAGTAAAATTCAAACTTGATCAGGAGAAAAAACCCGTCGATATAATAAAGAAAGAACGTCTCGATGCACATCGATTGGTTGAGGAGTGCATGCTTGTTGCCAACCGTACGGTTGCCCGGCACATAAACACCGGGAAACAGAAAACACTCCGTCCGTTTCTGTATCGTGTGCATGCCGCGCCGGCTCGCGATAAATTAAAAGAGCTTGCCGTTTTTGTATCGAAGTTCGGTTATACATTGCATATGGATGGCGCCGGGTTGTCGAAATCAATCCAAAAGCTGATCACCAACGTTCGCGGGAGCGCGGAAGAAAATATAATTAATGAAGTTGCACTGCGCTCGATGATGAAAGCAGTTTATTCGGAAAAAAATGAAGGTCACTTCGGTCTCTCATTTCAGCATTATTCCCACTTTACATCACCCATACGTCGATATCCCGATCTGCTAATACACCGGTTGCTGAAGGAATACAAGAGCGATATGCCGCATTCGCGAAGAGAGGAACTTGCCGGATATATGAAGGCCGTTGCGGAACATACCTCGGCTATGGAGCAGCGCGCTGTTGAAGCCGAACGGGCCTCGGTGAAAGTGATGCAGGTTGAATATATGCGAAGGCATATCGGCGATGAATTCGAAGGAATTATATCTGGGGTTATCAATTACGGCATTTTTGTCGAGTTGAAGGATACGCTTGTTGAGGGTATGATCCACGTGAAAAATATGGACGACGATTATTACGAATACGACCAGAGAAACTATACCCTTATCGGTCGCCGGAAAGGTCGGCGGCTTCGACTCGGTGATCCGGTTCGTGTAAAAGTCCTGTCAGTAGATCCGGAACGCCGCGAAATTGATTTTGTGTTATCTGAAAACGAGAATTGACGGAACTTTAACATGTACGGTTCCTGTTTCAATTATAGTGTACATATTGCTTTTTCTGTTTTAGATTGATAAATTAAAGTAAATAGGGTGCAGAACGATTGCAGTAAAGGATAATTTTAGAGGGGCTCCTCATGATGAAACACTTTTATATTATCTCGCTTTTTGTACTGATTCTACCGTTTTTCGGGCAAGCCCAGGGACTTCCCTTCGGTAAAAATAAAGTACAATATACCAATTTTGACTGGTATTTTATTCAGAGCGACCATTTTGATATTTTCTTCTATGACGACGGGTACGAGCTTGCACAATTTACAGCTTTAGCTGCCGAAGATGCCTACGAATCTATACGTCAGACATTCAGGTATCAATTAACCGATCGTGTTCCGATTATCGTTTATATATCACATAATGATTTTCAACAGACCAATGTTGTTGCTCCATACATGGAAGAAGGAATCGGCGGTGTGACCGAACTATTTAAAAACCGTATCGTCATGCCGTTCCGTGGAGATTATGCAGAGTACAGGCATGTGTTGCACCACGAGCTTGTCCACGCTGTAGTCAACGATATGTTTTACGGAGGTTCGATCCAATCGGTAATCTCGAACAATATACAATTACAAATACCGCTTTGGTTTAACGAAGGATTGGCTGAATACGAATCGGTCGGGTGGGAAACCGAAACCGATATGTTCATGCGCGATGCAACTGTAAATGAATATCTGCCTCGACAGATATCGCAACTCGGCGGATACCTTGCATACCGGGGAGGTCAGAGTGTGTTTCACTATATTGCTGAGACATACGGCCATGATCGAATCGGAGATATATTACATCGCATAAAAGGCACCCGCAGTGTTGATCACGGCATCAGGGCTTCGCTTGGTATCGGACTTCGGGAGTTATCCGAACGATGGTTTCAGGCGCAGCGAGAAATGTACTGGCCTGATGTAGGCATACGTAAAAGACCATCCGACTTTGCTCAGCGTTTGACGAATCATCGTGAAGATAATAGTTTTATGAACAACAGTCCCGCTATTTCTCCGCAGGGAGATAAAGTTGCGTTTATTTCAGACCGACGCGATTATTACAGTGTATATATAATGTCGGCAATCGATGGACGTATACTGAGGCGCGTTATTCAGGGTTACAATACGACCGACTTTGAACAACTTCATTTGTTAACGCCCGCGTTGGCATGGTCTCCCGAAGGTGATAAGTTGGCATTCGCGGCAAAGTCCCGTGATCGTGATGTTATATACATTGTCCCCGTCGAACGGGGCAGACGAGAACGCATAGAATTCGATCTCGATGCTATTTACAGCGTCAAGTGGTCGCCCGATGGAAAAAAGCTTGCATTCATTGGAACAAAAAAACATCACATAAACCTGTATCTTTACGATCTCGAGTCCGGAGAGAAGATAACGCTGACCGATGATATGTTTACCGAATCCGATCCGACGTGGGCGCCGGACAATAAAACACTATACTTCATCTCCAACAGAGGCGATAACCTTTCGCAACGAAACGGCTTATCGGATGCGTTCAACTTAATGGACCAAGATTTCGAACAAATAGATCTATATAGCACTAATATAGAGACGAAAGAAATTACCCGTTTGACCGACAGTTGGGATACAAAACGATCGCCGCTTGTTACGCCCGATGGAGAGAAGCTTATCTATATCAGCGATAAAAACGGTATTTATAATATATATATACGCAATCTTGAAACAGGCGACGAACGACCGTTGACGAATTCTATTAACTCGATTCTTCAGTTGTCGCTGTCGAATGATGCAACGAAACTTGTGTTCAGCAGTCAATTCTACGGGGGATTCGATATATTTGTTATGAATAATCCGCTTCAGCAAGAAATTGAAGAGGATGAACTTGAACCGACTAAATTCATTGCACAAAAGCTCCAACAAATGAAAGCGGCGGATCTCGTTGCCCGGGCGGAGGAAACAGAGTCGGTGGTTGATGATGAAGATATCGATAGAGAAACAGAAGAAGAGGATACCGTACTGGCGCCAAGTGTTTATGGAGAAGATATTTCCATTGATTTTGGAACGTATGTTTTTGGCGATCACAGAACTACGCCGGTATCGCCCGACACAGATTTGACCGAGGTTTTTTCAATTACCGATAATATCGATGAAGAAGGAAGATTTGTTCCGCAGGAATATAAGTTGAATTTTTCTCCGGATATTGTTATTGCAAACGCCGGATATAGCACTTTCTGGGGAGTGCAGGGTTCAACGCTGATGGCATTCAGCGATATGCTGGGCGATCATCAAATTTACTTCCTTACTAATCTGCAAATGGACCTGAAAAACAGCGATTACGGGTTAGCGTATTTTTACTTACCCGGTCGCATCGACTGGGCGTTTCAGGGATTTCATACCGCACGGTTCCTTTTTCAGGTGGACCCGGTAAATCCAATAAGTACTTATAGCTTATTCCGGTACCGAACCTACGGCGCCAGTGTATTAATGTCGCGTCCGATAGATCGCTTTCGCCGTTTCGATATCGGATTATCATGGTTTAACGTGTCGAGAGAAAACCTCGACGTTTTCACCGAACCGCTGCAACGATATACTGTTTTATTCCCATCCATCAGTTATGTACGCGATAATATTTTGTGGGGATACCTATCGCCCCGGCGGGGTTCCCGTTATAATATCACGGTACACGGAAGTCCGAAACTCGGCGAGAGCTCGTTCGGTTTTGCGTCTATCCTCGGCGATTACCGAACCTATACCAGCCTCGGATATGATTACACTGTTGCTCTGCGTTTTACCGGCGGCGCCAGCTTTGGTCCGAATCCGCAGCGTTTTATGCTCGGCGGCGTTGAAGGATGGATCAATCGGCGTTTTGAGGACAATGTTATGCCGATCGAGAGTGCACAGGACTTTGCATTTCTAACGCCCATATTACCGATGCGTGGTCACAATTACAATGCATTACACGGGACAAATTACGCATTGATGAATTTCGAGATGCGCTATCCGCTTATACGTTACTTTGTCGGCGGTCCGCTTCCGCTCGCTTTGCAAAACATTATGGGAGTTATGTTCCTCGACGTCGGCTCTGCATGGGACGACTTCTCGGACTGGCGGGGAGTTCGCCAAAATGAATTCGGGAACCTTGAAACCGAAGATCTGCTAATCGGAACCGGCTTCGGCGCACGGTTCATTATCTTCGGCCTGCTGCTCCGGTTTGATATGGCATGGAGCTACGATCTGGACACCTGGTCGAAACCGATGTATTACTGGAGCTTGGCGTTGGATTTTTAAGGACGCAATTCTTTGTAATATAAAAATTTTCTCCCGCGAAAAAAGTCAATGTTTGAGAAATCCCCGATTCACAACAGTCCGTACGAAGAACCTAAACTTCATTATGCGACAGATTCTGAAAAGAAGTGAGTGATAATGCACAGTCACAACTTCCACGCATAGCTTTTAAAATGGCGACCGGAACGGGGAAAACTGTAGTAATGGGGTGTTTGATTCTTTATCATTATTTTAACCGACAGGAATACCGCAATGACCCTCGGTTTGCCGATTATTTTTTAATTGTAGCTCCGGGCATTACAATTAAAAACCGGCTCGGTGTTCTATTTGTGAATAAGAAAACCACAGCTATTCAGGATCAGGGAGATTATTACAAAGAACGCGATCTTGTACCTCGAACAATGCTTCAGCGGCTTTACAATTTAAATTCAAGACTTATCATTACTAATTATCACAGCTTTGAGCTACGTGCATTGCAGGGAAATAA
>PWYR01000029.1 GCA_003567775.1 Ignavibacteriales bacterium
CCTGCTCGGCCCAGCCGGTCTGCTCCAGAGCCCGCGCCCGCCAGTAACGCCAACGAGATTCCTGCTGCTGGCCGTGCGTCAATCCGTCCACCTTGGTCAGCACGGCCGCCCAATCCTGCCGACGCAAGGCCGCCCGCACCCCCCATTCCCGCAGCCGATCACTTCTCAAGTCCACGGGCAGAGCCCCGATCCGCTCCACGGCCCCGTCCTCGAAACGCAGGCTCATGAACAAGGCAATATCCACTTCTATATCGGCGAATCGCTCCCGTTCCAGACCGTTCCGCAAGCGGAGCCGATCCCAATCCCCGGCTGTCCGGGTAGCGTCAACGCGGGTCAATTTGCGCAGGCCGTGAGCCAGGACCGGGAGGGCAAAATCCCTCCGGACGCCGCTCCAGTCGCGCTCCAGCACCAAGCCGGGCCTCTCGTCCACCCTGCACCAGTAGTCCACCCAGGACAGTTCCTCCGGGGGGAGGTATCGGGCCAAATACCGGGCCAGCCCGGTCTGTCCCGCGTTCATGGCCAATCGAATCCGTTCCACGGCCAGTTCCGGAGTCAGAAGATTCTTGCCCCTCCATGCAGCGAACAGCGGGTCGCAGCTTTTGGGACGGGATGTGCCGGAAAGCCACATCTCTCCGGCATGCTCCATGGCCGGGCCGGTCTTTCCGGTTCCCAATAA
Organism: Ignavibacteriales bacterium; assembly: GCA_003567775.1. Taxonomy (GTDB): domain Bacteria; phylum Bacteroidota; class Ignavibacteria; order T3Sed10-11; family T3Sed10-11; genus T3Sed10-11. Next base: position 677 of record PWYR01000029.1, read on the forward strand.
TGCCTGACCGTAGAGACACAGAAGGTCCTCGTTGGTCTGGGGAGTATAGTCCTGGAGAAAATCCGCCCAGCGGGCCTGTTTGGCCAGCTCGCGCAGCCACTTCCGACGCAGGGAGTCTGATGCCGGGATATCACCGTAGGCCTTTAAAAAGGCCCGAACCTCCACTGTCGATCCGGACCCGAGCCTTCGCTCCAGGTCCATGGCGGCCAGATAGGGCGTCAGCGGGTAGCCGTCGAGGCGGGGCAACAGGTTCAGGTAGGTTTGGCGTTGCCCTTTGCGCAATGCTTCTTCGGCCTGAAGAAACAACCTCCGTTGTTCTTCCACGGATGCGGCTTGGGCGAGACCAAGCCAGATAAACAGAGCGGCCACGGTAAACAAGACGTGGAGCGTCAATCGCGGCATGCGCATGTGGGGATCTCCTGAGCGGGTTGAGGTTCGCGGGTTGAGTGGCTATGCATAGTGTCAATTCCGCTTGAAACTGACAAGACCTTTTTTTCCGGCAATCAACCCAGGACCCCCCATGGACGCGTTTATCTTTGATTTGGACAACACCCTCTACCCGGCGTCAACCTCGTTGTTCCCGCTGATCGACGCGCGGATCAACCAATACATGCATGAACGGGCCGGCATTCCCGAAGACCGGGTGGACGAGCTGCGCCGCCGATACTGGAAGGACTACGGGCTGACCATGGTCGGCCTGGCCAGGCATCATGGCGTGGATCCGGAGGATTATCTGGACTACGTCCATGACGTGGACGTGGCCTCGGTCCTGCGGCCTCAGCCTGAGCTGGCCCATGCCCTGTCCGCCCTGCCAGGGGTCAAGGTCATCCTGACCAACGGCTCCCTGAACCATGCCCTGCGGGTGCTCGAGGTTCTGGGACTGCGGGACGTGTTCACGGAAATTTTCGACGTCCGGCTGGCGGCCTACCGCCCCAAACCCTACCCGGAACCCTACCAGGAAACCCTGCTCCGGCTCGGGGTCCCGGGTTCGCGGTGCGTGATGGTGGAGGACATTGCCCTGAATTTGAAGACGGCCAAGGAATTCGGCATGGCCACGGTGCTCATTGACCCAGGTAATGGGCCGGGCAAAGGCGAGGCGTACGTGGATGTGCGCATCGATGAGGTGGCTCTGTTTCCGGACGCTTACTCACGGTTTGCGCGGGGAAAAAAATGGAGTTAACGGCCCCCATGGTTTCCAAGCACAGTGAGGACACCCTCCTTTTACTTCAAGGACGGCTCACTTCCTTTCTGGACAAATGGGCCAGAAACATGGAACGGGCCGGATACCTGCAGCATACCACCGCCAAGGTCGAAGACTGCATTCTCTCGTTTCAGTGGTTCCTGGAGCCGATCCTGGATCATGCTTCTGAGCCATATTTAGCCACCTTTGCTTCCCTAGTTCAGAACCGCGCCTGGGCCGAGAAGATCATCCTGACCGCCCGCCGCCATCGCGACCGGGGCGTGACAGCGGAGATGTTTTTGGGATGTTTCAAGACCCTGGTGCATGCCGTAGAGGAAATGATCCGGGAACTTCCCGCCCCCGAGAGCAATCGCAACCAAGCCCTGCAGCGGGTCCGGCTGTATGCCGACGCACTGGAGACGATCCTGATCCACGACTGGACCTCCCTGTCTGAACGAGAGTCCAGGTCCAACCTGGACACCGCCAACCGACTGCTGACCCTGGAAAAGAACAAGTACGAGAACATCCTGGCATCCATCACGGACCTTGTGCTCGTGGCCGATGGTGAGGGCCGGGTCGTTGAGACCAATGCCGCGGCGCTCAACTTGCTGGGGACATCAATCCGGCACGGTGCCTGGGTCTGGGAGATTCTCGGCCTGGAAGGGGAAAGCATGGACGAGATGCTGCACTACTACTCCTTGGAACATTCCCATGAAATCCGTTTTCAAAACACCGATACGTACCTGAGCCTGAAGATCATCCCCCTCTCCCAGGTCAGCTTGGCATCGCGGGGATATATCCTGGTGCTCAACGATATAACGGTCTACGTGAACCAACGCGTCGTTCTGGAAGAAAGCGTGAATCGACGCACTGAGGAACTACGCCGGGAAAAGGCCCAGGTGGACGAGATGGTGATCACCCTGCGCCGTGTTCTGCAAACCACGGAGCAGGCCCGCGTCGACCAGATGGACCGGCTGGCTGGGGACATGGAAAAGCTCCTGCTGCCGGCCCTGGGCCGGATCAGGAAAGAGCAGGACATCGCGGCCCGAAGCCACTTCGTGGACCTTTTCGCAGATCAGATGCTGCAAATGGTCAACCAGGCCGGGCCGCGCAAGGACGCCCGCCTGCTTCGCCTGACCCCCACGGAAACCCGGATCTGCCAGTTCATCCAGGCCGGCAAGTCCAGCAAGGAGATGGCCAACACCCTGAACATCTCCCTGGGCACGGTGAACACCCACCGCAAGAACATCCGCAAAAAACTCGGGTTAATGGGCAAAGACCAGAACTTGTTCAACTTTCTACAATCCTCAGACCGTTTCCCCCAACGCCCTCCTACCAAATAGGAATATTTGCCTCCCCATTAAATCTCCATTTCCTCATCTTGCATTCTTCGCGGCCATGATGGAATCTGTGACCATCATACAAAGCTGAATCGGAATATAAGGAGAGAGGAAACCATGGAATGCCCAAACACCACCGCCCTGGACGACGAATCACGGCTCACGGCGGCGGTCAGGGATTTTTTTATCGCTCAAAACGCCGCTGAACTGCGGACGGCCGTGACGGATCTGCCTTCCGCCTGGCAGGACGAGTGCCTGTACAATGCGGATTGGGAGCAGACCGAATTCGCCTTCAATCGCCTCTTTGTCGGTCCCATGGCCCTGGAGGCTCCGCCTTACGCCTCGATCTATCTAGAGAACGAGCCCCAGGTCATGGGCCGGACCACGATGCTGGCCCGCTCTGTGTACGAAATGATCGGCCTTGTCTCCCCCTGGAAAAATACCCTTCCGGACGACCACGTCAGTCTGGAATTGGACGCGGCCCTGGCCCTGCACCGGATGCTTCTTGCGGCGACGCCGTCGGTGCGGGGGCAGCTGGAAGAGTTGCGTGCTTTGTTTCTGGAGGAGCATCTCCAGGTTTGGGTGCCGCGGTTCTGCGCACGGATCGAAGCCGCGCCGTCCGCTACACCGGTTCTGCTCTGTATGGCCGCAGTGTTGCGGCAGTGGCTGGGGACCAGCATCGCCCGGCAAGGATAACCCTCGGGTATTGGACAATCTGGAACGAGAAGGAGAGCTTATGAACCATTCTGCTGTTGACCAGGCCCAAAAAGCCATCGGCTGTACCATGAGCCGAAGAAAATTTCTCGGCTGCCTGGCGGCCAGCGGCCTTTTGGCTGCGGTGCCCGGAGGCCTGCTCAGGCCCCTGGATGCCCAGGCCCGGGGAGGTTTCGAGGAAGGTTTGGAGGTGTTTCGCAACGCCTGCCCGCGCAACTGTTACGACACCTGTTCGATCAAGACGTTCGTCAAGGACGGGATGATCCAATACATCGAGGGCGCCCCGGAATCCACCTTCACGGACGGCGGGCTGTGCGTGAAGGGCTATGCCTACACCCGGCGGCCCTACAGTCCGGACCGGGTCAAGTACCCCATGATCCAGAGCGGCCGCGGTTCCGGCAACTGGAAACGGATTTCCTGGGACGAGGCCCTGGATGTCATTGCCAAGAAGTTTATCGAGATCAACGACAAGGACGGGTCCATGCTCGGCCTGGCCCTGACCAAGTATTCGGGCAACTTCGGGATCACCAATTACGGCGTAGAGGGAATGATGACCTCGCTGGGCTACACCTCCCGCTTCGTGGGCACCCCCTGCTGGCCAGCCGGGATCGACGCCCAGAACTATGACCTGGGCGACATGTGGTGCAACGACCCCGAAGACATGGTCAACGCCCGGTACACCATCCTCTGGGGGGCGAACCCGGCCTGGAACTCGGTGCATACCATGAAGTACATTCTCGCGGCCCAGGACCGGGGGGCCAAGGTGGTCTGCATCGACCCCGTGTTCACCCAGACCGCGGCCAAGGCCGATGTGTACTGGGAGGTGGAAACCTCCATGGAC
>PWYR01000003.1 GCA_003567775.1 Ignavibacteriales bacterium
ACGTATACACATGAATAATATAATCTTTCTTAATTTATTGACATTTTTTGTGTTAATTTCGATGAACACGTATGCACAGGAAACATTTTCAATTAACGATCTTACAATTACCGTCGAAGATCAAATACGTGAGATCGGTTATACCAACAAGGAAGCAGGGCACTATTATACCCTCAGCAACTCGCATCATACGAGCGGCTGGCAGGGCTGGACGGTGATGGATGTACGGATCTTAGATGATTATCAGTTAATTTCGGATTCGTACGATCTCCTTCGAAACCGTGGTGATGCGATAGTCTCGGTTAATCCTCACAATATGAACCGGGAATACCCGCCGGGTATTTCCGAGACCTTTTCCTTTCTTGACTCGATCGATGCATTTATTGTGGATGTACATAATAATCGGGCAATGGAAAAAATATCGTTTCGTCCGCGATTTACACAGTCGCATACTATTGACGATTACCTTGTGAAAGCTGAAGATGAATTGCTGCTGATTTCGTTAACCTCATACGATGAACGAAAGGCAAAACATCCCGGCTGGATCGCTGTTACTACAAATCTTGAAAATGCCGTTGTTGAACCGGGCACGCCCGAAAGTGAAACACCGGATGTAATAGTTTCACGTACGTTCGCTCCGGCGGAACTAACCGTGGAAAACGTTAAAGAAAACCAACAGGTGCGATGGATTATTGTAGCAGGGAGAACTTCGGATGAGGCAAGAGAACTTGCACAGTATGTGAAACAAAACGGTGATGTATTGATTGCCGAACGTGCGCAACGAATGCAGGGATTGTTGAATCATTCGTACATACGTACTTCCAACGATCGTTTTAACAAGGCGCTTGCCTGGTCGCGAATTGCAATGGATAAACTGATAATGAATCAAACCGGAACTGGTATTTATGCCGGATTGCCCTGGTTCAACAATTATTGGGGAAGGGACACGTTTATATCTTTTTCCGGCGCAGTGCTTGTAACCGGAGAGTTCGATGCGGCGCGTGAATTACTACGCTCGTTTGCAGCATTTCAGGATACAGATATCGAAAGTCATACGTACGGCCGTGTCCCGAACCGTGTCACGACACAGGAGATTATCTATAACACCACCGACGGCACACCCTGGTTTGTAAGGGAACTTTACCAATACTATAAATATAGCGGTGATACATTGCTCGTGAAAGAATTGTATCCGGTAGTGAAACGATCCATTGAAGGAGCGCTGAATAATTTCGCGGATGAGTACTACTTTCTCACACACGCCGATGCGGATACATGGATGGATGCCGTCGGTCCCGATGGACCGTGGTCTCCGCGTGGAAATCGTGCTGTGGATATTCAGTTTTTATGGTATCGTCAGTTAATGGATGGCGCTTCGATGGCGGATATCGACGGCGACGATGCGTATGCGGAACAATGGCGAAAAATCGCACAAACCCTCAGAAAGAATTTCAACGAACATTTTATCGATAAGGATGAATTAATCGTATACGATCACCTGAAAAAAGACGGGACGCCCGATACGCAGGTGAGACCGAATCAAATCTTTGCGTTCGATATGGTTGACGATGATGCCGTAAAGAAGACAATGTTGAGAACGGTTATCGATGAGCTTACATATCCGTGGGGAGTTGCGTCTTTATCGCAGTATGATGAAAATTTTCATCCATTTCACCATTATCCGCCGTATTATGTACCCGATGCCGCATACCACAACGGAATTGTATGGACGTGGTTAATCGGACGCGTTATCGAAGCGGCGGTGCAATACGATTTACAGGATATAATTTACGGTGTGACCGATAATATGGTGCATCAAATACTTGAGCGTGGAGGCGCCGGAACGTTTTCCGAATTGCTCGATGCTTTCCCGCACAACGGAGAAGATGAACCGCGATTATCGGGTACTTTTACCCAGGCATGGAATCTTGCCGAGTTTATCCGCGCTGCATATCAGGATTATCTCGGAATCCATATAAACGTACCGGCCTCCGAAATTCATTTGCAGCCAAAAATTCCCGAAGCTCTTGGGAATATTGAAGCGATGATTCCCTTTGGCAGCGAGCGAGTATTTCTTGCATACGAGAAACATAAAGATAGGATTCGCGTGCATTTAAACTCCGACAAACTTGATAAACCCGTGACCATACATCTTCAATGGGTATTGGATAATGGAACTGCCTGGCAAGCGAACGGGATACTTGAACCCGACGATACATTATCATTTGAATTAACTGCCGGCGAGATAATAATATCACCGGGGACCCATGCGGATTTCCGGCGTATCGATGATGCATCCCGGCGCCCGGAGTTTGCCGCATTAGCTCTTGCTGAACCGGAGTGGCAGGAGTACTGGACGTCTCTCAAGGAACCCGATTACCCGCTTCTTACACACGATGTGGTGAAACAAGATCGCGGCGATGCAAGATTATTATACGATGTAGAAGATGATATGTATGACGACCTCGGACACAAAGGAGGTTATGAATATCCTACCAATCCAAACTTTAAAGAGGGTATACTCGACATTACCCGCTTTACCGTCTGGGATGATGATAAACATACGTTCTTCCGTTTATGTTTCAGAAACCTGCACGATCCGGGATTCCATCCTCATTATGGATTCCAATTGACGTACGCGGCGATACTTATTGATCGTGGAAAGGATGGTCCGGGGATGCAGGATGCAGGCGCAAATTCAAATTTCGTTATTGGTCCGGCTCTCGGAACATTCGATCGCGCTGTATATGTCGGCGGCGGTGTTCGCGTGATTGACGTCGGAGAAAATATTTTGTGCGAATATCTCCCGGCGCCGGAAGATGTAATCAATCCGCTCGGGAATGTCCGTAATAATGAAATAACATTTGCTATACCCAACACATATCTCGGTCAACCTGATGAGAACTGGCGTTATCTTGTGCTCATCGGCGCGCAGGACGATCATGGCGGGGCGGGGATTGGCGTGTTCCGTGAGGTGCAGCGCACGGCAGGTGAATGGCACGGCGGCGGAAAACAGAATCCCGACGACCCGAATGTGTATGATATGATATTACCTCATAGATGAGTAGAGTTTTCAGGAATGCAAATTATACATTTTGTGTTGTAGTACATGCAGAGTAGGTAATACATATTTGTATCAGATAGTTTCTGCCGTTGAAGGCATTGAGATCCAGACCGATATGCCGGATATGGAGCTTATGTAATCCGACGGGAACTAAATTAGATACATACTCGTCGATACGTTCTCATATCTGAATTTTATTTATGGGCAGATGGTATGATACACCTACTGCCCATTTTTTCCCTTAATTCACTTCATCTGACCGGTGATATCCGTTCCACGGGTTTTTCGATTGTGATAAACGGAACGTCTTCAGCATAATGGCACGTATTGCATGCTTGTGTAAACGAGCTAAATGCAGTCATAAAAATATCACGGTCCTGAGCGTCAATCGCCTCCTTCATAACGGGTAAATCGTTATTGAGAAATCTTGCAGCCGATTCTGCTCGCCCGTGTCTGCGTTCAATTCCGTCTTCAATAGCAGATCCGATTTTTGCCGCCTGGTATGAGGCATAATCCCAGTTGCCGTCGGTTCCTGCCCAATACAACTCGATATACCGGTAACCGACATCGCGCATTGCCGCCGAAAAACCGCCAAGCTGCCGCGCAACGGTATCGAATTTTTGCTGGCTGTCTCCTTTTAACCATCCGCCCGGACCGGCGGGTTCATCGTCGTGGGTGTGACCGGGGCAGCCGTTGAGCAGAAAACCGAGTATAAATACCGGAGTAAGAAGTAGTAATTTCATGAAAACCTCCCTTATGAATATTCTTATTTGGAATATACTAAAATATTTATAATATTTTAAACTGGAGGTAAAAATTTATCAAAACAGCAACTTTCAACTAAACACTTTATGCCGCTCTCCCGTGAACGATTGAAATTATATGCGAAGCTGAAGCAAAAAAAATACCGTACGTTACAAAAGCAGTGTATTATCGAAGGAGTTCGTGCATTGCGTGACATTTTCGCGTCAGATGAAGCCGGGAAACTTATCGATGCCGTACTCTACACTCCGGAATTTTTAACGTCCGATGCGCATGAAAAGATATTAATCACTGTTCGAGAGCGAGGCGGAAAAGTATATGAAGTTTCACCGCAGGATATCGAACGCCTTACCGATACTGTAACAGGTCAGCATGTAATAGGTATCGTCAATCAATGGAGTACAACGGTCGATACGATCTTTCATCAATCTTCTCCGCAATTGGTTGTTGCTACAGATAATATTCGAGAGCCGGGAAACCTTGGCTCATTAATCAGAACGTGCGATTGGTTTGGAGTCGATACATTATTGCTCGGCGCCGGCACCGTCGATATATGGAATCCGAAAGTAATTCGATCTACTGTCGGGAGTATGGTACATTTGCCGTTTGTTGAAGATGTCGATCTTGAAAAAGAACTCCCTATCCTTCGATCGCGCGGATACTTTATCTGCGGTACATCGGTTCACGGGGGATCGTCAATTGAACACGTCATACCACCGATGCCTGTGGTAATACTTTTCGGTAATGAAGCCGAAGGTATATCCGATGAGATATTGAATGTCATAGATGATTTGATAACAATTCCAAAATATGGAAAAGCAGAATCTCTCAACGTAGGCGTTTCCGCCGGTGTGATACTTTCTGCAATTCGTTTTCATTCGGCAAACAAACACATCCAGGAATAAATAATTATGTTTACCACCATTTCGGGAATTAAGGTAGGTCATTACACCGATACCAAAGCGATGACCGGCTGCACGGTCATATTATGCCCGCCCGGCGCTGTCGGCAGTTGCGATATGCGGGGTAGCGCTCCGGGAAGCAGAGAGACGCCGTTACTTGATCCGGAAAAAACCATGAACCAGGTACATGCTATATTGCTTACCGGCGGCAGTGCATTTGGATTGGCTGCGGCTGATGGTGTAGTAAATTATTTAGTGGAAAAAAAAATCGGTTATGAAACACCGTGGGTTAAAGTTCCTATAGTACCTGCAGCGGTTGTGTTCGATCTAAATGTCGGAGATAAAAATGTACGTCCGCTTCCCGCGCATGCATACGAGGCGTGCAAAGTTGCGACAGATGGAAATATCGAGCGCGGATCGGTCGGAGCGGGAACCGGCGCTACGGTAGGCAAATGGATGGGACCGCAGTACTGGATGAAAGGAGGGATCGGTGTTGCAGAATATAAATACAACGATCTGATCGTCTCGGCGTTTGCCGTCGTGAATGCTGTCGGTGATGTTTATGACGAATATGGAAAGATACTTGCCGGCGCGCGTCATCCCGACGGTGGATTCTGGGCAGAGGTCGATCCCGATGCACGCTTCGGAGAGACTCCGCTTCCATTAAATACGAATACAACGCTCGTTGTTGTTGCTTCCAATGCAAAGTTAAACAAAATGGATGTTTACAAAATGTGTCGCAGGGCGCAGTCCGGTATGGCAAGAGCTATTAAACCCGTTCACACATCGCACGATGGGGATTGCGTATTTGGATTAGCAACCGGCGTTGTTGATATTCAAATAGATTATGCAGCGGAAATCGCGGCTGAGGTGACCGCGGAAGCGATCCGGGATGGAGTACGTTCCGCCAAGGGTACCGAAGTGATTCCGGGTTTTAAATAATTAGTGTTCACTGAAAAATCATGCTTCCCCGATCTGCCGTGGCTCACCCTGACAAAAATGTCACTCCGAGCGGAGTCGAGGGATGAATACATGTTTTTCAGCGGGAACTAAATATTATACTATCTGAGAAACTTTTTCCTCCTCTGTGCATCTATATATGTAGTTAATGGTTTTATATGACGCCGTGTAACAATCGACAAACGCATGGATCCATCAATAATCCAAAAATTACGTAACGGCAATGAAGAAGCCCGGACCGAGTTTTATAAACAGTACCGGCAGCAAATATATGTATATTGTTATCAATTGCTCGGAAACCGTTCGGATGCTGAAGATACCGCTCAGGAAACATTTATAAAAATATTCAACGGTATCAATAGTTTACAGACGGCGGCTGCATTCCGATCGTGGGTTTATAAAATCGCGCGCAACGAATCGTTTCAATTGATCAGGAAAAAACGACCGGTTGCGCTTTCTCATAAACTGGAATATTTGGAGAAGGACTCCGTTGAAAATTTGATAGAATCCGAAGATAATGCACGTATTGTAAGAAATGCGATAGATACATTGAAACCCGAGTTCCGGGAAGTGATTTTATTAAGGGAATATCATCATCTGTCGTATAAAGAAATTGCAGATGTTATGAAGACAACGACAAGCGCGGTGAAAACAAAAATATTCAGAGCGCGAAAAAGTTTATTAAAAAAATTATCGCCATATTTTGGAGGGATATAAGACAATGATATGCGAGGAAATGCAAGAACGTATAAGTGAATTGATGGATGCCGAGCTGGACGATAATGAAAGCATACCGGTACACCGTCATCTGAGCGAATGTCAGACTTGCCGCTCATTCTTTACTTCCTGTCAAAAAATGAGGGAAGCGGTACAATCGATACCCTATGAGGACAAACGTGCAGACTATTACGAAACGAAGAAGGAATGGTGGCGGAACTATGTACGGGTACCGCTGCCGGCAGCGGCGGTGTTTATCCTGCTGTTCATTACGGGATTAATCGGAACATCTATGTATTTATTGCAGAGTGACGACCCTTATGTCTCGGGTGAACATCGCATAATATATATATCAGAATATCCTGAAATTGAGATACACTTATTAACCGATAGAGAATGATTAAAACGAGTCGATATATACTTTTGTGTATTGTGATCATTTCGATGGCCGGATGTTCCGGAATGGATGAAAACGGTAAAGCGGAAATTGATGAGCCCGAAGTTGCGGCGGAGCGGGATACGTTCTTTCTTGCGGTCGAAGAAATGCCGCAAATCATCGGCGGTATAGGATCGATTCAGGAACGGTTACGATATCCGGAGCTTGCCAGGCGGGCCGGCGTCGAGGGTGTGGTCTATGTATATGCATTTATCGACGAAGAGGGAACGGTTGTGAGAACGGAAATAGTGAATGATCCCGGCGTCGGACTTGGCGAGGCGGCGGCAGCGGCAGTTTCTCTGGCAAAATTTAAACCCGGGAAACAGCGCGGTCAACCGGTTCCGGTGCGCGTTTCCATTCCGATCCATTTTCGACTTGCCAGACAAGATGTTACTGATAGAGAAAAAATTGTAGAGATCCTGGATGGCCCGGTTGATTTGGAAAAATACATTACCTATCCCCGGGGCGCCGTCAACGATGATATAGACGAGGAAGTGCACATTGAGGTAACGCTCAACGAACAGGGTCGGGTTATGGAAATGCGTGTATTATCGGATGATGAATATGGTTTTGCCGGGGCAGTTATGGAAGCCGTTCTGAAATATCCTTTTTCTGACAGAGAGGAATTTCGCGGAATCGAGAAGCCACATACAATGATAATCAGAGTTCGATTCACTTTAAAACTACTTAATCAATCACCATAACCGGAGGTGTAAAATGAACTATAATTTTATTTTGTTCATCGCAATTATCTCTTTATTGTTAATCGGACTTGCCTGCGATAAGGACTTAACAACAGACAAGATCGTCGAACCAGATAGAGAGATGCCGTCATTCGATTTTGATATTCCAATGAAGCTTGAAGGCGACGACACTTATTATGTTGCAGTTGAAAAGATGCCGGAAATCATTGGCGGTATCGTATCGATTCAGGAACGTATACGATATCCGGAGCTTGCAAAGCGGGCCGGGATAGAAGGGACCGTCTTTATCTATGCATTTATAGATGCTGAGGGAACTGTCGTGAAGACCGAGATTGTAAACGATCCGGGCGGTGGATTGGGTGAGGCGGCAGCCAAAGCAGTTGGGATGGCAAAATTCAAACCGGGAGAGCAACACGGTCAACCCGTTCCCGTGCGGGTGTCGATACCGGTGGTTTTTCGTTTGGCTTCATGATTCTGCCACTATCCAATGAGGTATGATTATGAAATTATTAATTTCTTTTTTCGTTATAGTTTCAATAACGGTTGCGAAGATTGATGAAGGGAAAATCTGTAAACAGTTAACAGAAGAAAATTTTAAATTTATACAGGAAACGTATGCCGAGGGAGTCCATGAAGATGGAGAGGCGGTGTTTGAGGCTTGGAGAAAAACATTGTCTAATCTTGGGCGATTTCTCTCGGAGAATGAATTCGAATGGGATATGGAGCGTAGAATATTTTTATATTTTTGTTTCTCACCGGATGGTACTATCGAATATGTATTTTATAATATACAAGGGAACGAGCCATTAGAAGCTGAGGAGGAATTTAAACATTATACAAGTGAATTTGCAAAAACTTGGGAATATCCTTTGACTGCTGAAATCCCCTTCGCTCAGTGCGGAACTGCTGTATTTACTCCGCGTAGTCGGGTTGAAGAGTAATGTACATCGCCATATTATTTTAAATATAGATAAGAGATCCCCGTACAACGCGGGGATTTTTTATTCTACCCCCATTTTATTTCACTGAAATCCCACTGAAATATTCCTTGCAATTTGAGATATGCATCAAAAATACATATATTACACTGTTTTGTGACTTCACCAAATATTGAAAGGTTTACATAGTTGCGAAAATTGGTCGGCGGGATGCGACATTTAAAGATATGGGTGGAATCATTCGCCGCGAAGCCGTATGCATTGTGGGCTTTATTTATTATTGCCTTTGTTGAAGCATCGTTCTTTCCCATACCACCTGATGCTTTGCTGTTGACGCTTGCAGTAATGTACCCGAAAAGATCGTATCTGTTTGCACTGGTGTGTGCGGCAGGATCGGTGTCGGGTGCGTTTTTAGGATATTACATAGGATATGCGTTCTTTGAATTAATCGGGTCGCGTATACTTGAATTTTACGGAGCAATGGAACATTTTGAGACGGTACTGATCAAATACAGAGAACATGGGTTTCTGGCTATTGTATTTGCAGGATTTACACCGATACCGTTTAAAGTGTTCACGATCGCTGCGGGGTTTAATTTAACCATTCCGCTCGGAACGCTGGCGCTTGCATCGTTGATCGGCAGATCGCTGCGGTTTTTTCTTGTTGCCACATTTTTCTATTTTCTTGGACCGCGAATTAAAGTGTATATCGATAAATATTTCGATTTTTTTGCAATAGCTTTTATGGTGCTTTTGGTGGCAGGATTTATCGCTGTGCGGTTATTATTATAATGACATTTTGATTTGATCGATTTTTATGACTGATATAAAATCGAAAATTGTTGAGATTTGTATCTTTACCCGTAATGATGTCGCACCGAAATATTTATTGTTGAAACGTTCCGAGACTGAAGACATCTACCCCGGTATATGGCAATTTGTTACCGGCGGGATACACAACGGCGAAAAAGCATATCAAGCCGCATATCGTGAGATGCATGAAGAAACAGGATTATCGGTGCAGCGTTTTTTCACGGCGCCGCACGTAAGCATATTTTACGACGCCGGATACGATGCAGTAAACCTCTCTCCGCTATTCGCAGCCGAGATCGGCGATGCAAATACACCGAAGCTGTCGCCTGAACATAAAGAATTCCGTTGGTGTTCGTATGGCGATGCAGATGAATTGCTTGTGTGGCCCGGACAGAAGCAGGGACTCGAAATTGTACATCGCTACATTGTCGGAGAGAAAGTAGCAGGACGGCTTTTAGATATTACCGGTAAAATTTCATTGAATCATCGGGCGCCGGGGAGTACTTCAAAGAGAGAATAATATACGTCGAATAATATATTTGGAAGGAGAATAACGTGAGTTTACTTGTAGTAGGTTCGGTTGCACTTGATACCGTTGAGACGCCGCATGGTAAAGGTGTTGATATATTGGGAGGATCGGCAACATACATAGCATCATGCGCGAGATATTTTATTGAACCTGTTCGGTTGGTGGGTATTGTCGGGAGTGATTTCCCGCAGAAGTATCTGGATTTTTTGAGAGAGAGCAATATCGATTTGGAAGGGCTGCAAATCCGTGATGGTGAAAAAACATTTCGGTGGGGGGGAAAGTATGACGAACATCTCAGCGGACGTGACACGCTCTTTACGGAACTGAATGCATTCGAAAAATTCGATCCGGTTATTCCGGAAGCATATCGACAGAGTGATTATGTATGTCTCGGAAATATCGATCCCGGATTGCAACTTCGTGTGCTCGATCAAATGACAAAGCCAAAAATGGTAATCGGCGATACAATGAATTTTTGGATCAAGGGAAGAAGAGATGAGCTGCTGAAAACGATCAGGCGCTTGCACGTCTTCATCCTGAGCGATTCCGAGGCGCAAATGCTTTCGGGAACAAAAAATCTGGTCAAAGCAGGAACACAGATACTTGAAATGGGTCCACCAGTTGTGGTAATTAAAAAAGGTGAACATGGCGCTTTATTGATAACGAAAGATGCAATGTTCACCGCGACTGCGTATCCGCTTGAATCGGTCTATGATCCGACAGGCGCCGGGGACGCATTCGCCGGCGGATTTCTCGGGTGGGTTGCAAAAACAGATGATCATTCATTCGAGAATTTAAAACGAGCGGTGATTTACGGAAATGTTATGGCGTCATTTTGTATCGAGAAATTCAGTGTCGATGCAATTAAAAATATACAAAGCAGTGATATTGAAAATCGTGTAAAAACGATTTACCAATTATCGCAATTTGAAGTGGTGTAAAAAGACCATGCGTGCGATTGAATGGGATGGGAAAAAATTTAAACTCCTCGATCAAACCAAGCTGCCGGAATCGGTTGAGTATATTATCACGGATGATTATCGTGTCATTATAGAAGCTATCAAGCATCTTTCGGTCCGGGGAGCGCCGGCGATCGGCATTGCAGCGGCTTTCGCACTCGCCTTTGCATCAATGAGGATCAAAGCTAATGCACCGAAGCAGTATTTAAGAGAACTTGAAAACATTGCACGGGAGATCGAATCGGCGCGACCTACCGCTGTAAATCTTCGATGGGCAATTCAACGGTTACTGAAGCTTGCGCATGCCTTGCAAGATGTAAAATCAATTCCTGCGATATTACTTGATGAAGCTGAGCGTATACGTCGGGAAGATATAGAGATGTGTAAGCAAATCGGTATCAAAGGCGCCGGTTTACTTCCCGAATCGGGGGGCGTTATCACGCACTGCAATACGGGTGCGCTTGCAACGGGTGATCACGGAACCGCTCAAAGTGTTATAGTAACTGCAATAAAACAGGGGAAAAAATTGCATGTTTATGTCGATGAAACCCGTCCGCTGTTACAGGGTGCGAGGTTAACAATGTTTGAATTGCAGGCGCGCGGTGTGGAGACAATTTTGATCACCGACAATGCGGCTGCTTTTGTGATGACGCAGGGTAAAGCAAACCTTGTTATTACCGGCGCCGACAGGATTGCCGCAAACGGCGATACTGCGAATAAGATCGGGACCTATGGTCTCGCTGTTTTAGCGAAATATCATGGTATTCCTTTTTACATAGCCGCGCCAACGAGTACTATCGATCTCGATTGTCCCGACGGCAGTACAATTCCGATCGAAATGCGTGATCCGAAGGAGGTGACGCGTCCATTCGGTGTGCAGATAGCACCCGACGGTGTTGATGTTTATTCTCCTGCATTCGATATAACACCGAATGAATTGATCACCGCAATTATAACCGAACATGGAGTCATATCGCCTCCGTATAAAGAAAATTTAAAAAACCAG
Source organism: Ignavibacteriales bacterium (assembly GCA_003567775.1). GTDB lineage: Bacteria > Bacteroidota > Ignavibacteria > T3Sed10-11 > T3Sed10-11 > T3Sed10-11. The sequence continues at coordinate 11,791 of PWYR01000003.1, forward strand.
ACCGCAGCCGGAAAGGTTAAGCAACCGGTATGATAAAAAAGGTTGAGGCGCTCGTGCTTCGCTCGATAGATTATCAAGAGAGCAGTAAAATTCTTACGATCTTTACTCGTGAACTGGGTGCATCGGGCGTGATTGTGAAAGGTGCGCGTCGTGCAAAGAATAAATTCGGAGCGTCGCTTGAGCCGCTGGCGCATATTCATGCCGTACTATACATAAAGGAATCCCGGGAGTTGCAGCTCCTGACCGATGCGGAGCTTATCTCGTCATTCCCGAAAATTCAGCGTGATTTTGAGAAACTATTCCTATCACTTTCAATTCTTGAACTTGTTTATATTATCACGCGACATGACGGACAAAGTGAATCATTGTTCGATCTGTTGATAGAGACTTTGAAGATTATCGAAAATGCAACTAATTCGGTGGTATTGCTGTTTTATTATTTTGAGGTCCGTGTTATCGAATTGCTCGGTTTTCAACCATCAATCGAAGGATGTGCTTCGTGCAATAAAAATGTATATGATTTGTTGGATCAGGGGGAAAAGCGTGCACTATTTGAGCTCGGGCGGGGATCCTTTCAATGCGAATCATGCTTTCCTGTGCTGGGCGCCGAATTCTCCGTCGATTTAAAAGCGATAGCATTATGGGAACAATTAAGCCGTTTAAACGTCAAAGAAATCAAGGGGCTAATTTTTAATACTGAAATACAAGGCGATCTTGATCGGGTAATATCTATGTATCTGGAACATCATCAACCAGAGATGCGAAAACTGCGGGCAAAACAGATGTTTGACGCAATACGAAATCAATAGCAAAGTATTTGATATTTTGTAATATACGAGGTACCTTATAGGTAACAGAAATAATTTTATTCGGTAAAAGGAGGGGCTATATGAATGCAAAGTCGGTGTTAGCCGCAGTACTACTAATTGGTGTGGGAATTGTTTTCGGCGTCATACTGGTTTCCAATTTCAATTCGTTGGATCAGAGCTATGCGTTGACAAATCCGAACGTTGTGATCGGTGTTCAGGACAGAGGCGACCGGAATCCGCAAATTGATCCGCACGCACTGAGTGAGTCGTTTATTTATGCTGCCGAACTAACCGTTCCGACGGTGGTGAATATTACCGTTACTGCTACACGAGAATCGGGACGTACACCAAGATGGTTTGAAGAATTTCATCGTTTCTTCGGCCCCGATTTTGATCCGCCGCAAAACGAACAAAGGCGCCAACCGAGGCAGGGATCCGGATCGGGTGTTATAGCAACATCGGACGGGTATATCATCACAAATAATCACGTTGTTGCAGGCGCCGACAGAGACGGTATTAAAGTGACGCTCAACGACAGGCGGGAGTATACGGCTGAGCTTGTCGGCACCGATGAAAACACAGATCTTGCCGTTATTAAAATCGATGCAGAAAATCTTCCGGCGGCAGATTTTGGCGACTCGGACAATTTACGCGTCGGTGAATGGGTGCTCGCTGTCGGTAATCCGTTGCAACTTACTTCAACGGTAACACACGGAATTGTAAGTGCTCTCGGACGGGGCGGACTTCGGGTTATAGATCGTCAATACGGAATCGAGAACTTCATCCAGACAGATGCTGCAATTAACCCCGGTAACAGCGGTGGTCCCCTGGTAAACCTGCGCGGCGAGGTTATTGGAATTAATGTTGCTATAGCTACGACAACTGCACGATTCCAGGGCTACGGATTTGCTATTCCCGTTAATCTTGCGAGAGTAGTTGTCGAAGATATAATTCATCACGGGTATGTCCGGAGAGCACATCTCGGCGTACAAATTGATATGATCGATGAAACGACTGCACGAGCGCTTGGAATGGACAAAGTCGCAGGTGTTTTAGTGCAAGAAATTTTGGATAACAGTCCGGCAGAGCGTGCAGGTATACAGGCGGGTGATGTTATTTTAAAAGTTGATGGCAAGGAAGTAAATCAACCGAATGAACTTCAAATGGAAATTGCACGGCGACGACCGGATACCGATGTACTAATCAGAGTATTGAGGAACGGCAGGGAACAGGATATAAACGTCACGCTCCGAACACTCGGTGAGGATGATCCGATAGCGGAAGATAGATCGACACGCGAACGTCGTACCCCGGAGCCGGTCGAACCTGAAACCGTTGAAATGGAAAACCTCGGGTTAACGTTGCGCCCGCTTGACGCCGACACGCGAGAGCAAAGGGATGTGCAATCGGGAGTGCTGGTCGATAATGTTGAACGCTTTAGCGTTGCTCATGAGCGAAACATCGTACCCGGCGATATTATCGTGGAGGTCGATCGTAATCCGGTAAAAGATATCTCGGAATTCAGATCGATTATCGACGGGAAAAAAGCGGGAGAGGCGCTTATGATTCGGGTAAAAGGTCCCGACGGAAATTTCCGTTTTGTTGCATTAAGTATACCAAAAGATCCGAGTTAAAAAACTAAAATAAATAAATTGATATCGAATCACACAAAGCGTCTCGCTCAAGGGAAGAATTCCGGGCGGGACGTTTTTATATGTAAGGAGTGATCGTGATACGGTTTCTGACAGCAGGTGAGTCGCACGGTCAGGCGCTTGTCGGTATTCTCGAGGGAATGCCTGCCGGCTTGGAAATTGAACAGTCGTATATCAATCATCAACTAAAACGTCGTCAACAAGGGTATGGACGCGGCGGAAGGATGAAGATAGAAAAAGACGAAGTTAATATCCTTTCCGGTATACGATACGGTAGAACCCTCGGCAGTCCGATAGCGCTTATGATAGAGAATCGAGATTGGAAAAATTGGCTTGAAGTAATGGCGGTTGAGGGTGAGCGCCCCGAGAGTGTCGAACATATCGGCGTTGTTCGACCGGGACATGCAGATTACAGCGCGACTAAGAAATACAGATATGATGATGTCCGGAATGCTATTGAACGGGCAAGCGCCCGTGAAACGGCAATACGTGTTGCTTTGTGTACGATCATTCGCAAGTTTCTTGAAGATGTTGGAATTTTTATCGGTAGCCACGTGATCCGCATCGGTTCGGCTTCGTACAAATTACGTAAAGATATCGATGCTAAAATAAATGAGTGGACACAGGCAAGCTGCGGCGCTTATAAAGTGACCGAGGAGGCGGATAAATCGGAAGTGCGGATACTATCGCCGGAGGTAAGCGATCGGGCAATCGATGCTATTAAGAAGGTAAAAAAAACAGGCGATACACTCGGCGGGGTTTTCGAGGTGCTGGTGACCGGAGTGCCGGAAGGTCTTGGAAGTCATGTTCATTATGACCGAAAAATAGAAGCACAGTTGTCAAAAGCGATAATGGCAATCCCTGCGGTAAAAGCTGTTGAAATCGGTGAGGGTATCGAAAACGCCGGAAAGCCGGGTTCGGAAGTACAGGATGAAATGTTCCCGAACGAGGATGGAACAGTAAAGCGGCAGACAAACAGAGCCGGAGGAATCGAAGGGGGGATTACGGTTGGTGAGAATCTGGTCATACGTGGATTTATGAAACCTATTGCTACGCTGATGCAGCCGCTTCAAACCGTGGATCTACGAACCGGGAAGGCAGTCGCTGCCCGGCGGGAGCGCTCCGATTTTTGCGCCGTACCTGCGTGTTCAGTAATCGGTGAGGCGGTAGTGGCGCCTGTTCTTGCAAACGCATTCGTCGAGAAATATGGTGGTGATTCAATGGAAGAAATTTATGAAAGATGTAAAAAAACTGCATGAATTTGCATATTTGTTGACAAAACCCCCAATTTATGCTATATTTCTATATTTAAGCGTATTTTTGTTTTTCATATTAAATAGGAGTCAGTTTTTCACTTAAGTGGAGGAGAGTTGTCTTCAACAGTTCGAATGGCAAACATAGGGTAAATGGAAAGTTAAACGCAAAGGTGCTTATTCTTAATCATGATTATCAACCTATGAGCATCTGCACGGCGAAGAAAGCAATTATTTTGCTTTTTCTGGGTAAAGCTGAACTCATCGAAGCACATGATTCAAAAGTCGTTCGCTCGGTTTCGTCGTCAATGCCCTTTCCGAGCATTGTTCGGTTGTCGCTGTATGTACGCGTTCCGATCAAAAAGATCATTCTCTCACGAAAAAATATTATACGGAGAGACGGAAACGCGTGTCAGTATTGTGGTAAATCGCACGTACCGTTAACGGTGGATCACGTTGTTCCAAAGGCGCGCGGAGGAGATGATACGTGGGAAAATCTTGTTACTGCTTGTGTTAAATGTAACAATAAGAAAGGAGACAGGACTCCGGAGGAAGCAAATATGCAGCTACAGAAGAAACCGGTACGTCCGAATCACGTAACATTTATTCGGCATTTCGTCGGTAAGGTGGATGAAAGATGGAAACCGTACCTCTATATGTAAAAACGATGCCGTGCAAATTTTTTCTGAATATTGCAGGAGGTTATGACGAATCAAGCGACGCACCAGAAGCAAATTATTCTATCCGGTATGCGCCCTACCGGAAAACTTCATCTCGGACACCTTGTAGGTGCTCTTGAAAACTGGGTACAACTTCAAACGGAATTTCAGAATTATCATCTCGTTGCCGATTATCACGCATTAACGACGAATCCGGATTCGTCGAAGATTACTGAATATACAATCGATATGGTAATAGATTGGCTTGCAGCCGGCATCGATCCGGAAGTAAGTCCGATGTTCAGACAGTCGCAGGTAAAAGAGCATGCCGAATTGCATTTAATATTCTCAATGCTTATTACCACGGCGCGGCTGGAACGGAACCCGACATTAAAGGAACAGGTCCGCGATCTGCGGCTTGATACCATTGCTTACGGGCATCTCGGGTACCCGGTATTACAGGCGGCAGACATATTATTATACAAGGGAGAGGTCGTCCCGGTCGGCGAGGATCAAATGCCGCACATTGAAATTACCAGAGAGCTTGCACGCAGGTTTAATACACTATACGATACTGTGTTTCCGGAGCCGGATGGACGTTTAACCAATTTTGCAAGATTACCGGGACTCGACGGAAAGCGGATGAGTAAATCGGTCGGTAATACCATTCTGCTTGCCGACTCACCCGATGAGATTAAAAAGAAAATGCGAACGGCGGTGACCGATCCGCAAAAAATAAGAAAAAACGATCCGGGACGACCGGATATTTGTCTTGTGTTTACGTATCATAATAAGTTCAATCCCGATGAGGTGCCGGACGTTCGAACGGGATGTGAATCGGGTTCTCTGGGATGTGTCGATTGTAAAGCTCGTTGTGCGGAAAAGATAATCGAATCGCTGACACCGATGCGCGAGAAACGTCTGTATTATGAAGAGAATATATCCGAGGTAACGGATATACTTCACGAGGGTGAAAATAAGGCACGCGCGAAGGCGCAGGAAACAATGCAGGATGTTCGTAAGGCGATGAATATGGGTGTCATGGGTGATTAATGAGGTGTTTATTCTTATAATTTATATGCTATTACAATGTATAAAATAAAACTCCAGGATTTTGAAGGTCCGTTCGACCTTCTTTTGTTTTTTGTGAAGCGGGATGAACTCGATGTATATGACATACCGATTGCACGTATAACAAAAGAATTTTTGGAGTACATCCAGATAATGCAAATTCTTGACCTGGATGTTGCAGGCGATTTCATTGTAACGGCGTCAACGCTGATGCAGATTAAAGCGCGAATGCTTTTACCGAGAAATGAGAATGGTGAGGATGAGGAGGAAGACCCCCGCGCCGATTTGGTGCGACGATTGCTCGAGTATAAGCGATATAAAGAAATGTCGTTCAAACTTGCCAGGTTAGAAGCGCGTCAAACAAAACTTTACAACCGGACGAATTTTAGATACGACGAACGCGAAATCGAAGACGATGAAGACGAAGATATACTGAAAAACGTTACGCTCTTCGATTTAATCGCTTCGTTCAAGCGGGCTATCGATAAGATGCCCCGGATCAAGCATCACAGTATAGAAAAAGTTCCGGTGACGGTGGAAGAGCAAATGAATTTAATTTACGATAAATTGGAAAAAGAAGGTAAGCTTGCATTCTATCGGCTTATTTCAAATATGCGACGGATTGAAATCGTAGTAACGTTCATTGCGATTCTGGAAATGGCTCGATCAAACCGGATTTCCTTTGAACAAAGAACTCCTTATGAAGATTTTGTCATTCTAAAACAAGCGTCGTAGGATTCGTGAGTATGGATAATCAAACAGATACCAAACTGAAACATATTGTCGAAGGATTGATTTTTGCGGCAGATGAGCCGCTTACTCACAAACAGATTCGTGAATTGATTGAGGGTGAATCGACGAACGGCTCGCCGAATTCAGCCGGTCTGACGCCACAGAAAATTCAATTACTTATCGACGAGCTAAATGACGATTACGAGCGTCAATCGAGACCGTACCACATACAGGCAATCGCAGGCGGATTTATTTTTGCCACCAATCGGGATGTTTCATTATATGTCGGTAAGCTGCATAGAGAACAATCGAAAAAACGGCTCACACAAGCCGCACTTGAAACACTGTCAATTATTGCCTATAAGCAACCGATTACGAAAGTTGTATTGGAAACGATTCGAGGCGTTAATTCAGATTACATAGTAAAATCGCTTCTTGAGAAGGACCTTATAACGATTGTGGGACGGGAGCCGACTGTCGGTCGTCCGTTGTTATACGGAACCACAAATCGCTTCCTGATGCATTTTGGTCTGAATTCCATAAATGAGCTTCCCAAACCCCGTGAGATCGATGAATTGATTGGTGAAACCGAACTTGAAGTAGAAAAGCGCTTGATGGATCTGGAAAAACAAAAACAGGAAGTGGACGATAAAAGCGCACAGAAACGTGAGCGTAAACCGCACCCGCTTTCGGAAGGTGCAACAGCGAAAATCATTCCGCTTAAACCGGATTATCGACCGGTTAAAAAGAAAGAACCTGAATTTGAGGAAGAACCCGACGCCGATACAACACCGGGAACCAAGGAAGTAGAAAGACGGGAGATTCCCGAACAAGTCCCGGTTCAAGAAGAAATAGATGAACCGCAAGCTCAAGAGGAAAAAGAGGACCACGTTGAACCCGAGCAACCGGAAACAACAGGAGAACCCGTCGAACAAATCGATCGACAGGAAGAATCCGAAACGATTGAGGAACCGGAAGAGGAATTAGATAGAGAACAAATGGTCCGGGAAGATTCAACTGAAGAAATGCATATCGAGCAAGAGGAGCAAGAACCCCGACGAGGATGGAAACATTGGAAAAACAAAATAGTAAAGATAGTCAAGAAAATTTTCGGTTAAACAAATATTTATCACATTGCGGGGTTGCATCGCGTCGGGCTGCCGACGAGTTGATCGCGCAGGGACGAGTTCAAATTAACGGTAAGGTGGTAACCGAACTGGGAATAAGCGTCGATCCTCAAAAGCACACGATAGCCGTTGATGGAGAAGTTATTCGACTTCCGGATAAATATACGTATGTCTTATTAAACAAACCCAAGAATACCATTACAACGGTTAAGGATGAGCGGGGACGGCAAACGGTAATGGATTTATTGCCGCTTCGCGGGAGGTTTTATCCTGTCGGACGATTGGATCGCAACTCTACCGGTGCATTAATACTGACCAACGACGGAGAACTCGCGCACAGATTGATGCATCCGCGCTTTGAAATTGAAAAAGCATATTTTGTACGTCTTGATAAACCGCTTGTAGAAAAAGACAGAATGAAACTTTTACGCGGGGTTAAAATCGACCGAAAGCCCGCAAGAGTGGAAGAAGTATCGTTCGTTGAGAAATCGAAACGCACCGAAATCGGCGTTGTACTTCACGAAGGACGTAACCGGCAAATTCGTAAAATGTTCGAGGCGCTTGACTATGACGTCAAAACACTCGATAGGGTTGCATACGCAAATCTCACATGTGAAGGAATGAAACGCGGTGAATGGAGACATCTGACAAAAAAAGAAGTTTCGGGATTGAAGTCTCTAGTTAAGTTAACATAACTTTATAACAGCTAATCGGAAATATATAAGAATGGCGGAAAACCGGCAGGTTAATAATCAGGAAGATAAAAATCTTTACCAACAGGAAGTTCATGAGCTGCTCAAACGCCGGCGCGAAGAACTTGAAGACCTCAAGCAGAGCGGCGTTATTCCATTTGGATATGAATATGACGTCACCGGTTATTCAAAATCGATTATAAAAGAATTTAAAGACGATGCTCCTGCAAAACGGTATCGGGTTGCAGGACGAATTATGAGTATGCGAAAAATGGGTAAAGCGTCTTTTATGCATATTCAGGACCGGGAAGGTCGCGTACAGCTTTATCTTCGTAAGGACGCACTAAACGAGCAATATGATCTCGTCAAACTGCTTGATATAGGCGATATAATTGGCGTCGAAGGTGAAGTATTCCGGACAAAGATGGGCGAGGTTTCCATAAAAGCCGATGCGTTTGAGATACTCGCTAAATCGCTTCGACCGCTGCCCGTTGTGAAAGAAAGGAAAAAAGAAGATGGGACGATTGTTCGATACGATCCCTTTTCCGATAAAGAGCTACGTTACCGGCAACGCTATGTAGATCTGATTGTAAATCCGCAAGTTCGGGATGTCTTCGTAAAACGTGCCCGTATCATAAAGTTTATTCGCGACTATCTGGATAACCAGGGATATCTGGAAGTAGAAACGCCTGCCTTGCAGCCAATCTACGGCGGCGCTGCTGCACGACCGTTCGTTACTCATCATAATGCTCTCGATATGAAGTTATATCTTCGTATTGCCGATGAATTATATCTAAAGCGGTTAATTGTCGGTGGTTTTGACGGTGTATACGAGATTACAAAGGATTTCCGGAATGAAGGGATGGATCGTAATCATAATCCCGAATTTACGATGCTCGAACTGTACGTCGCCTTTAAAGAGTATAAATGGATGATGGATTTTGTTGAGCAAATGATTGCCAAATTGGTATATGCTATTCACGATATCTATGAAATTCCCGTCGGAAAAAATACCGTCGATTTTAAACCACCCTGGAAACGATTGACAATGTTTGATGCGATCAAGGAGTTTACCGGCGTCGATATATCGCAAATGGATGAAAAATTATTACGGGAAGCTGCCCAAAATCTTGGTCTGGAACTCGACCCGGCAGCCGGTGCAGGAAAGATCATCGATGAAATGTTCAGCGAGTTTGTCGAACCAAAACTTGTTCAACCGACTGTTATTATGGATTATCCGGTTTCCATGTCACCGCTTGCAAAACCGCATCGTGAGAAGCAGGGATTGGTTGAGCGGTTTGAAGTAATTGTGAACGGGCAGGAATTATGCAATGCATTCAGTGAGTTGAACGATCCTATCGATCAGCGTTCGCGTTTTGGAGAGCAGACGGCGTTGCGCGAACGCGGCGACGACGAAGCGCACATGCTTGATGAAGATTACTTGCGCGCACTCGAATACGGAATGCCGCCCGCCGCCGGATTGGGCATCGGCATTGACCGGCTTACGATGTTAATCACAAACCAGGAATCGATCCGCGACGTCATTTTATTTCCACAGATGCGGCCGGAAGGAAAATAATTGTATGATCAGTGTTATTATTCCAACGCTCAGCGAGCGCAAACTAATCGAACAGGCGCTTCGGCAATTCGATGATGTGATCAGGAAGAAATATGACCTTGAGATTATTGTAAGTGATGGGGGAAGTGATGACGGCACCGTACAAATTGCAAAAGCGCTTGCAAATCAGGTTGTAATTTACAACGGCGAGACGCGCCAGACGATAGCCGGCGGCAGGAATGCCGGCGCTTCAAATGCACACGGTGACCTGTTATTCTTTTTAAATGCCGATACTCTGTTGGATGATCCGGACATTTTCTTTTCAAGCATCAATAAGGTAATGAGCGATCCAAACGTCCTTGCACTCACTTGTTACGTCGGAGTATATCCGGAGGAGGAGAAACTCCCGGATAAAATATTCCATGGTGTATGCAACCGGTTCTTTGATCTTGTAAATTCCATCGGGATCGGTATGGGACGCGGTGAATGCCACGTAATTCGACGCGCGGTATTTGAAGAAGTCGGTAAGTACAATAGGACGCTTGTTGCAGGAGAAGATTTTGATTTGTATTCACGCATTCGCCGTAAAGGCAAGATCAAATTTATGCGCGACCGGTATGTATATGAGTCGCCAAGGCGATACCGCCGGTATGGTTATCATCGTGTTGCATTTGACTGGTTCCGGAACGCAATTTCAGTGAAATTGCTCAAACGATCCGTGATCGATGAGTGGACGCCGATCAGATAAGGAAAGAATAAGTTTGTTTCGCAAGCACATATATATTTTATTGCTATTCGTAAATTGTATCGGTTGCAGTCACCTGCACGCTCAGATCGATCTTGTTCCCGCCGAACATAATATATACAACTTTTTAAAACGAATGCAGTTAAAAGGTGTTCTGACCGGTCAGTATAGTTCGACTTTTCTTCCATATGACAGACAAACTGTTGCCGGATTGATTGATGAAGTTGTTGAGCGAAGAGATAAGTTGACCCGTGCTGAGAATGCAGCGCTGAAACGGTATATGATCGAATTCTCGTATGAGTTGGGCTTGCCCCGGGAAAAGCGCATCTCAGTGTTAAACGATGGTTTCAAAGGACTGTTAGAACCCCGGCAAAAGTATCTGTATCGCTATGAAGATGAAACAGCGGTTATTAGCGCCAACATTCTTTTGAGTGGAGAACCACAGTATTGGGACATTGGAACAATCCCGGATAATTACACGTCATTGTGGCAGATAGGCGGCAGCGTTTCGGGAACGATTGGTAATTGGTTCGGGTTTTCTCTCAGCGCCGTAAATGGATATGTAGGAGGTTCCCGTGATCTCGGAAAACAAAACATTGAAGTGAATCGTACGTATAAGATAGATGAACCGGATTCCCGTTTTTATGATATTACGCACGGTCACATACGCGCGGCGAATAAATGGGGAAGCATCTCTATTGGCAGGGAAAGGATAATCGGGGGGAACGGACCGGTGCGGAGCGCATTATTGTTTTCCAATTATGCTCCGGAAATTGATTATATTGGATTGGATTTACGCTACAAACGGTTCTTTTTCAATTTTTTCCATGGGTGGATACTCGGTGATGAAGAATTTTTTCAGTTGGATGACGAAACTCTTTTCCGGTCTATCGAAGAAAAATATCTTTCTTTTCATAGATTCGGGGCATTTTTTTTCGATAACAGGATGCAGGTTGCCGTCTCCGAAATTATTGTATACGGCAATCGCGGAGTTGAGATTGCATATTTAAATCCTTTTTTGTTTTTTAAATCTGTGGAGCATAGTTTGCGGGATCGGGACAAAGCAATTATCGCTCTGGATATACAGGGACGCCCCTATCGTGGCCTGGAATTATATGGCGATCTTTTGATAGATGATCTTGCGTTTGACAAACTCGGAACGAACTGGTACGGAAATCAGTTTGCGTTCAGAGTGGGAGGTAATTTTACACCCATTGTATCTGGATTTCAGGATTTTGCAGTTAATGTTGACTATTTCCGAATTCAACCGTATGTATATACACATAGACTGCCCCTGAATAGATATGTACACGGAGGATTTCCGATTGGAAATCCATTAGGACCGAATTCCGACGGGTGGATCGTGCGTTTGAATTATCTCTTATCCGGCAGGTCGAATGTTGAATTATATTACAATCGGACACGAAAAGGTCATAATGTGACCGATGAGGAAGGAAATATACTGCATAATGTCGGTGGTGATATTGCGCAGGGATATCGTTTTGGAGATAGTGAAAATGTGGTGTTTTTAGACGGAAATCTCGAAAAAACCGGAATAGCCGGTGCTTTTTTTAAATATGAGGTGTTTCATCAATTTTTTATAGTCGGAGGATATGAATTCAGAAAACGTGAAGAAACCTGGAATGAGCAAACTTTTCGTGAACACTTTATGTTTGGAAGAATAGTTGTTATATTGTGATAGTGAACATATTTTTATTATAAGGTGTTTAGTTTATTAAATGAAAGTTAATTGATTGGAAAGAGGGACTATGAAACGGCGTGTATCTATTCCGATGGTTGTATTCCTGGTTGTTACTGCGATGTTCATCGGCACGCAGTACAACAGTTTAATCTCCGGGACCAGCATCTATGAACAAATTAAGAAATTCAACGAGGTAATAGCATATACCGAGCGTTTTTACGTTGAGGAGGTAAACTCCGAAAAACTGATTGAAGAGGCAATTAAGGGAATGTTAAATTCCCTCGATCCGCACTCGGTGTATATTTCCCAAAGACAAATGCAACGTGTGGAAGAAGAATTTCGTGGAAGTTTCGAGGGTATCGGAATACAGTTTGAGATATTGCGGGATACAATAAACGTGGTTACACCGATATCCGGCGGACCAAGCGATCGGCTGGGCATACAATCGGGTGATCGAATTATAAAGATTGACAGTGAACCTGCAATCAAGTTGAACAATGAAGATGTTCAATCCAAACTACGCGGTCCAAAAGGGACGAAAGTAGTGGTTGACATTTTTCGACCGGGTCTACAGGAAGTTCTTCAGTTTGAAATAATCCGGGATAAAATACCGCTCTATACGGTAGATGCTTCATTAAAGTATGACGATAAAACCGGGTACATTCGAGTAAACCGTTTTGCCGCGACGACATTTAGTGAATTTATGGAGGCAATGAGTAAACTCGATCAACAGGGTATGGAGAGATTGGTGCTCGATCTTCGTAATAATCCGGGCGGGTATCTTGAAGAAGCGTTTAAAATGGCAGATGTATTTCTACCATCCGGGAAAAAGATCGTTTATACAAAAGGACGTAACCCTCAATTCAACGAAGAATACCGGGCAACAAGCGGCAGCCGGTACGAAGAATTGCCTCTTATTATATTGATCAATCCCGGCTCGGCATCGGCAAGTGAGATTGTGTCGGGTGCGGTTCAGGATTGGGATCGTGGTCTTATCGTCGGAGAGCGAAGCTTCGGTAAAGGTCTCGTACAGCGACAATTTGAATTACGCGACGGGTCGGCGTTTCGTTTAACTACGGCAAAATACTTCACACCGAGCGGCAGATTGATTCAGCGACCGTATGACCGGGGTGTGGATGCATATAGACTGGAACCATTTCATCAGTCTGAGGATGTGGAGGGCGTTGAAGGCATCTATGAACCGCTTGAGGTGGATACGACTGAACAACCGGTATATTATACCGAGGGTGGGCGTATTGTTTATGGCGGCGGCGGTATAACACCGGACGTTCTTGTTCGAAGTTCACAATGGTCCGAACTTGGTATGCGGATCGCCGCAAATAATTTAATAAGATTGTATCATACAGAGTATATGCAGGGGTATGGTCAACAGTTGCAAGAAAAATATAAAGACAATATTGAAAAATTCCGAAGTGAATTTTCTGTAACCGATGAGCATTTCAATGATTTCATCCGGTTTGTTGAAGATAACGATGTTACGGTAAAGGAAGAATATCTGGAACAAGATGAGATGTTTTTAAAATCATTCCTCAAAGCGGAAATTGGACGCGCAATTCACGGTAATGATGGATGGTATGCAAGCAGACTCGAATCAGATGAGCAATTCCTGCACGCCGTTGGCTTGTTCCCCGAACTTCGAAGACTTATTTCTGCATCGGTATCGCAGTAGTAGTCGGTGAAAGTGGGTTGAAAATGGGACGAATTTTTCTAATTGCGATTTGTATAATTGCACTGGTGACTTCTGCTGCCGTTATCTCTTCGGAACCGGATGCAACAGTCACGTTTCCTCAAAGTAACGGCAATGCACATGTCTTTAAAATAGGTGAAGGGCTTGTCTATAATGTGCGGTACGGTTTTATAAGTTTGGGTAAAATAACAGTGACCGTTACCGGCTCGAAAGAAACAAGCAACGGCACGTTATATCAGGCAACAGCAGATATTGCATCTTATTCCGGGGTACCCTTTGTGTCGCTTCACCACATTTATTCGTCGGAAATGACCCCACGGTTTTATTCGATGTGGTTTGAATCGCTCGAGCGAAACAAGGATGAATGGGATGTTATGCGATTCAATTTCGATTATGACCGAATGAGAGTTTTGGTGGAGGAGGGATTGCAGGGAAATGAAGAACTGACCGATACTCTTGAAATCGACAATTATTATCAGGATGGTTTGTCGCTTTTTTATTTTGCCCGCGGGTTTATCGGGACGGATGAAAACATCACTATACCGACGCTGGTGAATAAAGATGTTGTTACAACGGATTTTGTATTTAACGGAGCGCGAACGTCGAGAAAATCGAAAGGAGTTGATTATCCGGTCGATGTGATTGAGTTGAGGGGTCGAGCCAACTTTAGCGGAATTTTTGGAATGACCGGTGCATTCCGCGGATGGTTTTCAAATGATGATGCAGCTATTCCCATTGAGGCAAAGCTGCGGGTACTTATCGGTAATGTTACCGTTGAATTGATAGAATGGAATCGCCCAGGATGGAACCCACCCGGATACGCGAGCAACAAATAATAACATACCGGGGAATTACTCCCCGTTTAGATTCCAGTGTGTTTATTGCCCCGGGTGCTCGTATTATCGGCGATGTTGCACAACTCGAACAATCGGCAGAAAACTATATACGGTATGTGAGTACATACTCACGCATCCGGTCGTAAAAATTTTGCTTGACATTAGTGTTGTCGGTACTTATATTAAACGCAATGAGAACCGTGAAAAAATAGAATTTTTTTTCTCCCCGTTCAGGCAGGTGCTCTTTTTGCCGATCGGGGTTTTTATTACAATATAACACAGACGGATAAATCTGGAGTCTTATAGATACGTGAAATTTACAAGCGATGATATAGCCCGAATCGGGGACACTCTCGGCGTCGTACCGAAACATCGGGGCGGCGTATATCGCTTTGAAGTGGAAAACGCGGAACATAAACGTAAACTCAGTCTTGAAATATATCCGGATATACCGATCGGCAACCGGACGGGTAATCTGGTCTCCGTGTATACGCATAACACTCATTTGCAATTGCACTTTTGTTCCGGGTTTGTGGTTAGTGATGAGCTGGGAGAGGTGACATTCGTGGGAGAACAAAGCGGAACATTAAGCGGTCTGATTGTAGAGCGCGAAGGTGGGTGCTCGCTCTATGCGAATGTCGACCGATCATTGTTGACCGGCGATTTCACGAAGCTTGGTCCGGAAGTGATGCTCTCCGGTATAGCTCTGTCGCTTACCGAAGATGTGCTTTCAGGTGAAGAAAATAAAAAGTGAGTGTTTGCATGCCGGTCGAGGTTTTCAGTGAGCACAAAGCGGCGATTGAGTTCAGTGATGAAACTAAACGGATCGTCGAATATGTTCTTTCGAGAGAGGAACGGCAAGCTGAAGTGAAAATCGTGTTCATTGATGACCCCACTATACACAGCTTGAATAAAAAGTTTTTAATGCATGATACTGTAACCGATGTCCTTAGTTTTCAGTTGGAAGAGGAGGGTGGTGTAATTGAAGGTGAAGTTTATGTCTGCATCGATCAGGCGGTGCGTCAAGCCCGGGAATATGGGGTAACCGTTCGGAATGAAATTGCCCGGCTCGTAATTCACGGGATGCTGCATTTGATCGGTTATGACGATACAACACAGGAAGAAAAATCTGCTATGAAGAAGAAAGAAGATACATACTTGAGGCAGTTGCAGATTTCCTAAACGTTAATAATAAGGTTTTTAATCTATGCAAGAAAAAATTGTAGAAATAATAGTATATATTATAAAAGAGATGCGCGCTAACAAAGATTTGAGTGATATCAATTTAAATGAGTTGGCGGATTACGGTTACACCGAAACCGAGATCAGTACAGCGCTGAGTTGGGTTATCGATAAAATATCGTTGGGTGAAAGCGTATTCCTTACAGATACAAGAGATGCACGATTTTCTCACCGCATATTTCACGAAGCCGAAAAAATGGTCATTGATTCGGAAGCGCAGGGATATATGCTCTTGCTTCGGGAACTCGGTGTGGTAGACGATTTGGATATGGAACTGATCATTGAACGGGTGATGTTGTCCGGTTTTCAAAAAGCGGATATCAAGAGCATAAAATCTATTATCGCTGCAGTTATGTTCGACCGTGACGGGGGTAATGCTCCGGGAAGCAGATTTATGTTGACGTCGCACGATACGATTCATTAATAAAGCATAACAGACATCAAACCCGGATTCTGCTCGTTACCTCATCTAATTATAATATTATAAAGATTGATATTTTTACTTATGACATCAAAAACAAAATCGCTTATAATTGTTGAATCCCCGTCAAAGGCAAAAACAATAAATAAATACCTCGGTAAAGATTATATAGTCGAGGCATCGTTCGGACATATCAAGAATCTACCGAAGAGCAAGATTGGAGTAGACATTGAGGACGGCTATACCCCTACCTATGTCACTATAAAGGGAAAGGGAGACGTTTTAAAAAAGCTGAAAGAAAAAGCCAAGAATGTTTCGGATATTTACCTCGCTACCGACCCCGACCGTGAAGGTGAAGCTATTGCCTGGCACGTTGCGGAAGAACTTGAACCGGTAAACGATAATATCTATCGCGTTCTTTTTCATGAGATTACCCGGTCCGGTATCAATGAAGCAATGAGCAATAGGAGAAAAATCGACGATAAGCTGGTATATTCACAACAAGCCCGTCGTATCATGGACCGTATTGTCGGCTATCAGATTAGTCCCTTTGTATGGAAAACAATATATTACGGTCTTTCAGCCGGACGGGTGCAAACGGTTGCACTCCGGCTTATTTGTGAACGAGCCGAGGAAATAGAACGATTCGTTCCCGAAGAGTATTGGTCGGTTATCGGTCAATTTCAAACCGATACATCAAAAGAGTTTTTTGCAAAGCTTGCGAAAATCAATGGAAAACCGAAAAAGATCGGTTCGGAAGATGAGGTAAAAGATCTCGCCGCAGAGATAAAAAAGCAAGCGTATGTTATCTCTAACATTCAGAAAAAGGATGTTAGGCGGAATCCATCGCCGCCATTTATAACAAGTACGCTTCAGCAGGAAGCTGCTTCACGCCTTCGGTTCTCTACCAAAAAGACGATGACATTGGCGCAACGTTTATACGAAGGTATTGAACTCGGTGATGAAGGGAGCGTCGGTCTGATAACCTATATGCGCACCGATAGTGTCAGGTTAAGTAATGAAGCCATAGCCGGGGCTCGGGAGTATATATACTCAAATTACGGTAAAGAATATTTGCCAAAAGAACCTCGTTTGTTTAAAAAAGCGAAGACATCTCAGGATGCACATGAAGCGATACGTCCGACTTCGGTTGAATATGAACCGAAGAAAGTCAGGAAGTATCTTGATAAGGATGTCTTTAAATTGTATGAGCTTATCTGGAATCGGTTTATCGCAAGTCAAATGCAACCTGCGATTTATGAGCAGATAAACGTTGAGATTGAGGGGGGCAAATTCACATTCCGCGCAAGCGGTTCGGTTATTAAATTCCGTGGTTTTCTGCAAGTATACGACGATGTCAAGACAAACGGTGAAGACGAAAAAGATGAAGATCCGGCGTCACCGGTCCCGACGGAGTTATCGGTAGGGCAGAATGCAAAACTGCTGGATTTACTCACAAAACAACATTTTACAAAACCACCACCGCAATATACTGAAGCGAGTCTTGTGCGTGAACTTGAATCGCTGGGTATAGGTCGGCCGAGTACGTATTCGCTCATCATTTCGACCATTCTCGAGCGGAAATATGTTGAACAGAAAGATCGGCAGATACAGCCGACCGATCTTGGTAAACAAGTCTACAAATTGTTAATCGACCATTTTCCGGAAATATTCAGTGTCAAATTCACCGCCGAGATGGAGGATGAACTCGATACCATCGCATCGGGTAAGCAGTCGTACAAAAAAGTTTTGGATGATTTTTATTATCCGTTTACCGAATCGCTCGAGAAAGTCAGCCGGAAAACGGTGGAGATAAAAAAGTCCCTGCAAGAAGAAACAGGGGAAATGTGTGATATCTGCGGTAAGCCAATGATCATCAAGTGGGGTAGAAACGGAAGGTTTATGGCATGCTCCGGATATCCCGATTGTAAAAATACAAAACCTCTTGCACATGAACGCGAACACCTCAAACAAGTTGTTAATGATACCAAGTGTGAAGCATGCGGCGGAGATATGGTTGTTAAAGGAGGACCGTACGGAGCTTTCCTGGGTTGTTCAAATTACCCTACATGTAAAAACACGAAACCGATTACGCTCGGATTAAAATGTCCGAAGTGCAATGAAGGCGAAATTCTTGAGAGAAAAACAAAACGTAAGAGAACGTTTTACGGATGCAGTAAATACCCAAAATGTGATTTTGCTTCCTGGGATAAACCGGTAATGAAATCATGTCCGTCGTGTGATAATCCGTATATTGTGGAAAAGTATACCCAAAAGAAGGGGAATTTTTTGAAGTGCCCCGAATGTAAAAATGAATTTGATCCGGATGAATTGACCGTTGCCAAGCAAGCATCCGGTTAACTGATTGTAAACCGGTGGTAGCGATGCAGCATTTGATTGAGCAGTATATAAATGAATTAAAAGGTGAACGGAATTATTCCGCACACACAGTAGCTGCGTATGAAGCCGACCTGGAACAGTTGCACCTTTTTTTATCACGTCATTTTGAGTCGGAAGTGGTTGATCCGGGGCGGGTCGATACGATTACGTTACGATTATTTCTGGGGGAACTTTCCGAGGCAGATATTCGTCCAAGAAGTATAGCCCGTAAAACAACGGTTATTCGGTCTTTCTTTAAATATGTATTAAAAAATGAGATGATCGAAGATAATCCGGCTCGCTCATTAAAATCACCGAAAATTCCACGAGATCTACCGCATGTGATTGATGTACAGGATATGGAAGACGTGTTCAAAGCGGTTTCGGATGAAGATAAAAATGCTACACGCGACCGGGCAATTCTTGAATTGTTTTACAGCACCGGTGTTCGATTATCCGAGTTGACGTCATTGCAAAAAAAATCGATTGACTGGGGTAATATGACAATTCGTGTAACGGGTAAGGGGAGCCGTGAACGCATAGTCCCGTTCGGACATAAAGCAAAACAGGCATTAATGACATACATACAGAATACAGGCGATGTTTCCCCGTTTGTATTTGTGCATAAAAATGGACGACGTCTTTCGGGGCGTACAATTCAAAGAGTGGTTGTAAAATATATTGCAATGGTATCCGAGGTGAAAAAGAAAAGCCCGCATGTTATCAGGCATTCGTTTGCAACGCATTTGCTTGATCGCGGCGCCGACCTGAGAGCGGTGCAGGAACTGCTCGGTCATCAAAATTTATCGACGACACAAATTTATACCCATGTCAGCATAGATCGCCTGAAAAGGATATATCAGGAAAAACACCCGCGGGCGTAAGTGCGATGTGCTCATTAATAGAAGGAGAAACGCTATGCATATACAAATAACGGCGCGACATTTCAAGATGCACGAATCTATTCGTGAACATATAACTAAAGAACTTGAAAAATTGGAAAAGTTTTTCGACGGTATTATTGGCTGTGAGGTAGTTTTGTTTTATGAGCGTCCGCAAAACAGCCGGAAACATTGTGAAATGACCTTAAAGGTCAAAGGGGAAACATTATTTGCCGCCGCCGATTCAGATGATTTCTTAAAATCGGTAGATATGTCGGTCGAAAAGCTTGAACGACAGTTAAAGAAATATAAAGATAAGCTCCGGGAAAAAAACAAGAGAGTCGTTCGAGAGGTAAACGCAAAACCGTAATATTAATGATGCCAAGAACAAAATGAGTGATAAAGAACAGCAAATTCAAAAAGACCATATAACGGTGGAGTTCCTTTTCAATGCAAACCGTGAAAGGTTGAGATTGAAGTGTCTCACCGGTGAAGCGGGTTTTAATAATCAAATCCGGGATAAAAATATTCACCGTCCCGGTCTCGCGTTGGCAGGATACGTCGAGTTGTTTACATACAATCGGGTGCAGGTTGTGGGTAACACTGAGATTCGATATTTAAATCATCTCGCTCCCGATAAACGAAGTCAGGCATATTCGACGTTGATGAAATTTGATATACCTTGTATTGTGATAACAAATAACAACAAGATCGATAATGAATTATTAGATCTTTCTATTAAGAACAATGTACCCGTTTTCCAAACGCCTCTGGCGACCACAAAATTTGTCTATTTCATAAGCGATTTTCTGGATGACCAGTTTGCACCGCAAACCGTGATACATGGTTCGTTTGTTGATGTATACGGTATAGGTGTTTTACTGACGGGCAGGTCTGGTATCGGGAAAAGCGAAATAGCGCTTGATCTTGTTGAACGTGGTCACCGCCTTGTTGCCGACGATGTTGTTGTCGTTACACGTAAAGGCGAGGGAATTTTGATGGGTGCGGGCACCGATCTGGTAAAACATTTTATGGAAATTCGTGGTCTTGGGTTGCTGGATGTGCGAAGTATGTTTGGCATTAGAGCTATCCGTTTTCAGAAAAGAGTTGAAGTGGTAGTTGAGCTTGAGGACTGGGACACGAAGGAGGAATATACCAGAACCGGCCTTGATAACTTGACTATGTCCATTTTTGAAGTTGAATTGCCCAAAGTAAAATTACCCATTTATCCCGGTAAAAATGTTACCGTTCTTACGGAGGTTATTGCCCTTAATTATCTTTTAAAACATTATGGGTATGATGCTGCTAAGGAATTTCAAAGCCGGCTTGAAAATGCCATCGCGGAAAAATCGAAAATGAAAAACCGCGTAATTGATTATTTCGAGCATGATTTCGAATAATTCCACCATGAAATAAAAATAGAGAAGGGGAATGTGAAAAAAACCGTCATTTTTCTTGACAAATGATTTGCTTTTTATTATCTTCGTATGTATCTGTTTTTAATTCATTTATACTTGTTTATCGATTGAGAGGGGGGAATAATTCAACAAATAACCAACAACTAAATAGACCTAAGGAATGAAAAAGATCGACAAGCTGTTTTATTATTCCCATGAAACCGGTACATTAAAAGAAATAACGAGATTCCATTATAAAGGAGTTGCCTTTTTTTTCGGTTCATTGGCTATTGCACTCTGTACACTTCTCATAACCAATCATATTTATTATAATTTCCTCGATTTGGGATACCGCCAGGCGGCAGTTCTTGAGACTGAGAATAAGATGTTACGTGATCAGGTAAAATCATTCGAGGCAAAGTTACAACAAATAGAATATAAACTTGAGGAATTTGCTGAACGTGATACCGAATTGAGATTATATGTCGATTTACCGACAATAGACGAAGATACGCGAAAAGTAGGAGTGGGAGGTGTCAGCACCGATTTTGGAATAGCGGCCGGAAATTCAAGGGAATTGTTAAACCGAACAAATCGCTGGATGGAAAGACTCGAACGGGAACTCCAGATGCAGCGTGAATCGTTTGCAGAAATAGAACATAAATATGAATTCAACCAGGGATTTTTTAGTCATTTACCGGCAATTAAACCTGCTGAAGGACGCTATAACCCACACGGGTTTGGACGCCGGCGGCATCCCGTTCATGGTACTCTGCACATGCATGGAGGTATAGACATTGCATGCGATGTCGGCACCCCGGTGTATGCAACTGCGGATGGCGTGGTTGAGGTAGCGGGACGAAATAGAGGTGGATACGGCAGAATGATTGTCATTGACCATGGATTCGGTTATAAGACGTTATATGCGCATTTGTCTTCTACAATTAAAGTGAATCGCGGCGATCGGGTGACGCGAGGTGATATTATAGCTTTAAGCGGAAGATCGGGACTCGTCACCGGACCGCATCTTCATTATGAAGTGGTTTACAACGGTGTTAAACAGAACCCCATTGATTACTTCTTCGATGACATAAATTATCATGAAGCAAAGAAAGCATTTGCCGAAGGATTACATAAACAAAGGTAAACCGGCAATAACGTCAATGATTGAAAAAGTTTTCTACCCCGGCCACTGATTGTTTATTACACTCAGTGGTTTTTTTTAATTAAATGTGTGTATAATATGAAAAAACGATTCAGAAGAAATGATCATCAAGGAGGGATGTGAATGATCTGGACAATGGAATTGGCATCGTATCTTGAAGACGCTCCTTGGCCTGCGACAAAAGACGAACTTATTGATTATGCAATTCGCACCGGTGCGCCTGTAGAAGTAATAGAAAATCTACAGGAACTTGAAGATTCGGAAGAACCATACGAAAGTATCGAAGAAATCTGGCCCGATTATCCGACAGATGAAGATTTCTTCTTCGAAGATGATTCAGAATTATAGAATATTCAGTGAATATACACGAGCTTTGTGCCGGGATGGAAGTGTATGATCATACGGAAGGGTAGCTCGAACAAATGCATAGTCATTACTACACCGGTAAACTTTTTCGCCGGAACGGAGTTTTATCAGGCGGGGGAAAGATAGCAAAACGATTTACGGTTCCCCTCTTTGTATTAGCAGTTATCGCCATGCTTATTGTATTCCATAAGCCGGTAATGGCGCAGGTTATATATATCTACGCTGAAGATAATTTTACCATTCGGGACGTCCGCTTTGAAGGTAATAATTCTTATTCCGAAGGTGTACTTCGTGATGTCGTCGAGATTGAAAAGTCTCCATCACGGTTTACGAGCTGGCTAAACACCAAAGTAAGCGCCAAACTGGGAAGGCAGCCGAATTACTTTGATGTGATTCAAGTTGGAGAAGACCTTGCTCGATTAATAGAATTCTATGAAGGCAACGGTTTTTTTAATGTATCAATCGATACTTCTCTTGCAATCAACTTCGACCACCAACGTGTGCGCTTTACCTTTGATATAAGTGAAGGTGAGCGATGGATAATACGAAATATTACATATGAAGGACTTGATGGTATAGACTCGCTGGCTCTTCAAAAAATATACGACAAACCGGAGATCGAAATCGATATTCCGTACCAGATCGATCTTGTCGAGCGTGAGTACCAAAGAATTCTCGACGTCCTGTATAATAATGGATATGCAAAAGCCGCGATCGATAGTGTAAATGTGGAGTTCCCCCGGCACGAACCCGAAGCGTCTGTCATAATGAGTTTTGATCCCGGTGAACAGTTTGCGTTCGGTGATATACAGATCAATATAGAGGAGGATCGGGGACACAGTGTTAGCCCGAATATAATTTATCGTATGCTTGAATATAAAACCGATGACACATATAGTCTGGCGAACCGATCGCGGAGTGAACGGAACTTAAATCGTCTCGGTATATTCGAATCGGCAAAAATTGATATTCGTATCCCGTCTTCGGACGATACGACGCGTGTTATCCCGAGCATGGTGAATGTGCGCCTCCGATCTAAACACGAAATTACACCCGAAGTTCTTGTAAATGACGAAAACAATGCGTTTAATATAGGTCTCGGTGTCGGTTATTCGAATCGGAACTTTCTTGGCGGCGCTCGCATCCTCACACTCAGGTCCCGGTTTCGTGTACAATCCGTTCAGGAATTGCAGCTTGTGCGGGTTATTAACGAGAATGGGTGGAGAGATCCGTCCCTTCTCGGCGCGATCGATATTGGCGTCGAAGTAAGACAACCGTACATTTTTACGACAAGAACAAGCGGACGCTGGGGTGTATCCTATATTCTTGAAAAACATCCGTATATTCAATACACGCTGTTACGAAATCGTATCGGTATTAATCACCAATTTGCGTCAACTACATATGGTATTTTAGATTGGACGCTTGAGCGTGTTTCTCCACGAACACTCAACGACGAAATAACTCCCGATGAGATCGATCAACAATTGCCGCCGGACCGACGTTTCGAAGAACCGCAATTTAACTCGCTTATTGCATTTACATTACAACGAGATATGACCGACGATGTCTTTTCGCCTACGCAAGGATTTTTCCATTCCGGTACAATTGAGGAAGGCGGATTACTTCCGGTATTGTTCTCGTATCTCGGTGAACATCTGCCGTATTCACAATACGTGAAAACTACTTTTACCGGACGCTGGTATTTTCCGATGGATATAAGACGCAATCACATTCTTGGTCTGAAATTAAAAGCAGGTTATGCAACATTGTATGCCAAAGATAATGATACACCGATACCCTTTCACCGACGCTTTTTTGCCGGCGGTAGCGGAAGCGTGCGCGGTTGGAAAAGCAGGCAACTCGGACCGGTTGACGACCGCGAAAGACCTGTCGGCGGTATGGCTATTATCGAAGGCAATATTGAATCCCGGATTAACATAGTACGTAATCTCGGAGAGTTCCCAATCGATTTTAACAATCTGTGGGGAGTGCTCTTCCTGGATTTTGGTAATGTTTGGGAAAATGGATCGGATATTCGCCCTCAGGAAATTGCACTGGCTACCGGTTTCGGATTGCGCTATAATACATTAATAGGACCGATTCGGATTGATTTTGGATTCAAGCTATATGACCCCAAGAGACCCGAACACCGACAATGGTTATTCGACAGACCGTTTTTTAAAGACATTGCACTTCATTTTGGGATCGGACACGCATTTTAATGAGTTGGCATTCAGTTATAGGACAGGAACGGGTAAAAAAGATATTACAACGGTCATTTACCACCAACAAAATATCGCACGCCTATCTATTCCACGGACCCGAAGGCACGGGAAAAGATGCTGCCGCTATCGCATTTTCGAAATTATTGAACTGTGAACATCCCGATAATGGAAATTCATGTAATACATGTTCCAATTGCAAAAGAATTTCTTCATTGCAGCATCCGAACCTGCAGTTCATAGTTTCAATGCCGGTAGGAAAGAATGAAAAAGAAGGAGACGATCCGTTTAAAAACCTCGATCAAAAAACTATTACAGAGTACCGGCAAGCGATTGCGGATAAAGCTGAAAATCCCTATTATCGCATCAATCTTGCTAAGGCAAATACAATTAAGATTAACTCGATACGGGAAATACGAAAATCGATCAATCTCGCGCGTGCGGAACACGGTAAAAAGGTAATCGTTATATCCGGAGCGGATAAAATGAATGATAGCGCCGCGAATTCGCTGTTAAAGACGCTTGAAGAACCGACACCCAATACCGTTATAATCCTCACCACATCGAATCACGACAAATTACTGCCCACCATAATTTCACGTTGTCAAATGGTTCGTTTTGAGCTGCTTCGGGAAGAAGAAGTAAGAAAAGGATTAATCGAGAGGGATAAAACATTAGATGAACAACAGGCGATACTTATTTCGAAAATGGCAAATGGGAGTTTTCAGCGCGCACAGGAATTAACCGGCGCCGATCTTGTTTCTCAACGTGAAGAAATGATCGATTTATTGCGAAATATACTGGCTCGATCGCCGTCGGTATGGATGAAAGAGATTGAGGGGTTTCTCGGCCCGAAAGATCGCTACAATGTAGTGAGATCGCTTATGCTGCTCAATCTATGGGTGCGCGATGCGATGATGCTGCAGAATGATAACGGCGACGCGATCGTCAATCTCGATCAACAGGAGCCGCTTGATAAATTTATAGCTCACTTTGATCAAGCAGACCTTACAGCGGTTATTAATGCAATAGAACGGGCAATTGCTCTTGTGGAAAAAAATATCTACCTTTCACTTGTTCTCTTGAATCTTGCTTTTGATATACGACAGTTTATTGTGAGGCGGTAAATTCGCCGATCGAAAAAATTGTAAATCGCAGAGTCTGGACATCGGGGAGAGATATAGTTCAGACTCTTTTTCATGTTCATACAGTAAACGAGGTAGCATTGGAATCAATACAACAAAAAAGAATATTGGTCACGGCAGCGCTGCCGTATGCAAACGGTCATCTCCATCTCGGACACCTTGCCGGCGCATATCTTCCGGCCGATATATACGTACGGTATCAGCGATTGAAACAGCGGGATATAGTGTTTATCTGCGGCTCGGATGAGCATGGGGTACCGATTACGATAACCGCAGAGAAAGAAAAAACGACCCCGAAAGCGGTTGTCGACCGTTATCACGAAGCAAATAAAAAGGCATTCGAGCGGTTTCACATGAGTTTTGACAGCTATTCCCGTACCTCGTTGCCGCTTCATCACGAAACCGCGAAGGAATTTTTTCTTGATTTTTATAATAAGGGCATATTAAAAGAGAAGGCGGAGAAACAACTCTACTGTGAAAAAGACGCAATGTTTCTGGCAGACCGGTATGTCGAGGGAACCTGCCCGAATTGTAATAATCCGGGCGCGCGCGGCGACCAATGTGAAAATTGCGGTAATTGGCTAAACCAGGAAGATTTAATCGACCCGAAGTGCAAAATTTGCGCAAGTACGCCGGTGCTCCGCGAAACGAAACACTGGTATTTTCCCCTTGGCAAGTATCAAGAGCAGCTCGAAGTTTATGTAGAAGAGCGTCACAAACGCGATGGGTGGAAGGATAATGTGTTGCAATATTGCCGGAGCTGGTTTAAGGATGGGCTTCAGGATCGCGCAGTAACACGCGACCTAACGTGGGGTGTTCCCGTTCCGCTGGAAGGATATCCGAATAAAGTTTTGTATGTATGGTTTGATGCTGTGCTCGGATATATTTCTTCAACAAAAGAATGGGCGAATCGGAAAGGCAATCCCGATGATTGGAAACGCTACTGGCAGCAGGATGATACAAAATATGTTGCGTTCATCGGTAAAGATAATGTTGTATTCCATTGTATAGTTTTTCCGGCAATGCTGATGGCAAGAGATGGGTATATTCTACCGGAAAATGTACCGGCGAACGAATTTCTCAACTTCGAAGGTCAGAAGTTCTCGAAAAGTCGCGGATGGGGAATAGATCTGAAGGATTTTCTGAATGAGTTTCCGGATGCGGATGCGCTTCGATACGCGATCGCGGTAAATCTTCCCGAATATCACGATAGTGATTTTTATCTCAGGGATTATCAGGCGCGCAACAACAACGAACTTGCTTCGATACTCGGCAATTTTGTCAACCGGACATTAACTTTTGTACAGAAAAATTTCGATAATACAGTCCCATCGCAGACGGCGTTGACCGATCAAGACAATGCTCATCTTGAGTATCTAAAAAACGCGCCGGCTGAAATAGGCAACCACTACGAACAATATCGGTTTCGCGACGGCTTGCTTGCCGTTATGAATGTTGCACGCGCGGCGAATAAATATTTTAACGATTCGGCGCCCTGGAAAACGATAAATGACGATCCGGAACGATGCCGGACTGCGATGCATGTGTGTCTGCAAACGGTTCGTACACTTGCCGTTCTTATAGAACCGGTGCTGCCGTCCGCAGCGCTAAAGATTTGGAATATGTTGAATTTAAAATCGCTGCACGCAGAGCAATGGGATCGAGCAGGCATACCCGCTCTTTCTCCGGGACATAAGCTCGGTGGAAGCAAAATCCTTTTTACACGCATTGAAGATAAAGAGATAGACCGTGTGCTCGAACAATTGGAAGCTGAATCTCGTAAAACCGAATCCCCGAAAAATTCGGAGGTCGCGCCGGTAAAACCACAGGTCGATATCGAAGACTTTATGAAAGTAGATCTACGTATTGCGAAAGTAGCTGCTTGCGAAAAAGTGAAAAAGTCGAAAAAGCTGCTGAAAATTTCAATAGACCTTGGAAGCGAGAAACGGACGGTTGTAGCCGGTATCGCTGAACAGTATAAACCGGAGGATCTTATCGGAAAGAATGTCGTGATTGTGGCAAATCTTAAGCCGGCAAAACTAATGGGAGTCGAATCGAAAGGAATGATTTTAGCTGCAATAGGCGAAAACGATAATCCTATACTGCTTATGCCCGAAAAAGATCTGTCCCCGGGAAGTACTGTTCGATGAACATATAGATAATAAGTATGGAAATTAAATTGATGAAACAACAATATTTCTTTTTGGTTTGTATTGTGGGTGCTATACTGTTGATCGTCGCCGGCTGTGATCACGGTTTGAATCCCGAAGAAGATATTTTTGATTCGGGTTTTGACGGAACAGTTACGCTGGTCGAAGAATGGCCGGAAGATAGTGAAGTCAGAATGTTGTATATTTTTGTTTTTGAAACGATACCCCTGGATTCAGCCGATGCTGTAAACCAGTTTTTTCAGGGAAAGATTCATTTCGATGAACTGAGACCTCCGTTTCAAAACGAATATACTTACTCTTTTAATATCGATCCCGGCGTCTATGAACTCGTTGCATGCATCGGAATCCGGGGCGATAATTTTTTCGATCTATCTACCTGGATGCTTTCGGGAATATTCACGGAGACCGATAATCCTTTAGAACCGACGCCGGTTACGGTTTCGCCGGACGAACGTCGCTCTGATGTGAATATACAAGCGTCGGTAATACATCCGCTGCCGCTTCCGTTTTAATATGAAGAGGGAATTACACAGATGAAGTATATATTGATTGGTGTAGGGCTGAGCGTACTATCGATTGCTTCATTTTCTTTTGCACAGGGAACGATAGACGGCGCCGTTGTGGATCGGGAAACACAGTTACCGCTTCCGGGTGCGAATGTGTTTTTACAAGGCACCGTGATCGGTTCGGTAACCGATAGCGATGGATACTTCAGCATCAGAAATGTTCCAGATGAACGGATAACGCTCGTTGTTACAATGATCGGCTACGCAAGATTTACACAAACCGATGTTCACATTGCTCCGGGTGAAACGCAATCATTTACTATAGAACTCCGTCCGACAGTAATCGAAACGTCGCCCGTTGTCGTTACCGCTACAAAGACCGAGCGTTCGCTTCGTGACGTTCCGACCAGTGTATCGGTTATGCAGTCACGGGAAATCGAACGGCGCAATGTATTTTCAATTGATGAAGTGCTGAGGAATATACCCGGTGTTCATTTTAATCTCTCGCAGATAAATATACGAGGATCGAGCGGGTATAGCCACGGCGCCGGCAGCAGGGTAATGCTCCTTGTCGATGGTGTACCACTGCTTTCGGGAGATTCGGGAGAAATAACGTGGGAGCTTATTCCGGTTGATCAAATCGAGCGAGTTGAGGTAGTAAAAGGCGCAGGTTCGACATTATACGGTTCAAGTGCTCTCGGCGGCGTGGTGAATATTATTACACGCGATCTGCCGGAGCGATCGATGACTGCGGTGCGAATGCAGGGCGGCGTTTATGACAAACCCCATTATTCCGAATGGCAATGGAGCGAAAGATCGCGCTATAAACATAATATGCATATATCGCACGGTCAGCAAATAGGGAATGTACAGGTAGTCGGTTCGCTTGGTGCGTTAAACGACGACAGTTACCGCAGAAACGATTCGCGCCGGAGAATCATGGGGTATCTGAAAGGAAGATACACCCTTTCGCCGTATCAATCCCTCACGGTCTCAAGTTTTTTCTTAAACCAAATCCGTCATAACTTTTTGTACTGGAGTTCTTTTGATAACCCACTTGAACCGTTTGAAGAACAGATAGGTGAAGAAGTCGAATCGTTTCGCATTCAATCGAATGTTCAATACAGGCACGTGTTCGGAAGCGAATCATTCCTTACCGCGCGCACGTCGTGGTATCATACCGACTGGGAGGATAACATAGGTTCCAACGGTAATGCGAGCCGCTCAAATGTTTTCGGCGCCGAGGTACAATTTAATTCTACCGTCGGGCGATCGCATTTTTTAGTATCGGGCGTCGATGTATCGTACCATACTGTGGATTCGGATATTTTCGGTACGCGAAGCGGATATGTTTTTGCAGCTTATGTACAGGATGAATGGAACATCACGACGCCTTTGCGGATTACGGGCGGTGTACGGTTTGATATAACGCGTCTCGATACAATCGATACATTTATGAATATCAGCCCGCGAGCCGGTATTGTTTATACTGCATTACCCCACCTGACCTTTAGAGCATCGACCGGCGCCGGATTTCGCGCACCTGCCGTTGCTGAGGCGTTCGCAATGACAGCCGCATCCGGTCTCATCGTTAGACCGAACCCGGATCTTGACGCCGAACGTAGCTGGTCGTTTGAAGCAGGCGTCAATGCGGATATCACGAATTGGATGAATATTGATGCCGCTGTTTTCCAAAATGAGTACTCCGATATGATCGAACCGGAAGCCAGAATAGAAGAGGAAGGATTAACAGCACAATTTATAAATCTTGTCAGAGCGCGTGTCCGGGGGGCGGAAGCGGGCATAACATTTTCTTTCTTTGACCGTAGATTGCAGCCGCGTGTCGCGTACACATTTGTCGATGGCAGGGACCTGGATCTCGATGAACCGTTAAAGTACCGCCATAAACATATGCTTGTTACCGGTATGCTTGCACGTTATAGTGTAGGATGGATAGAAATCGACTATCGATATTTGAGCAAAGTAGAAAACATTGATGATGAGTTAAGTATAATTGTTGATAAACCGGATAAACAAGTACCGGTGCACGTGGTAGATATTTCCGCAGGCGTTGAGGGAAGCATCGGCGGCATTCCGCTCAGATTTTCAGCAAGCATAAAGAACCTTCTGCAATATCATTATGTTGAGTTTGTTGCTAATGTGCAACCGATAAGACAATATATTGCATCGCTCCAGGTTATGATGTAAAGTATGTGCCTGTTTTTAAAAAAATACAACTGAAAAGCTTTAAATATATGTTGATAGACACACATGTACACTTATACGATAAGCAATTCGACGATGACCGAGATGAGGTTATTCACCGGGCAATCGATGAAGGAGTCCATGCATTCATTGTGCCGGGGATAGACGTTGCAACGAGTCATGAAGCAATTGCCCTGAGTGAAAAGTACGATGAGATTTACGCTGCTGTGGGAATACATCCGCACGAATCAGTTAGGATTGCGAACGGCGATATCGAGACAATAAAAAAATTATCGCATCACAAGAAAGTCGTCGCGATCGGCGAGATTGGTCTCGATTATCATTATGATTTCAGCCCGAAGGATCAACAGCAGAAAATATTCCGTCAACAACTGCAAATTGCAAATGAACGAAATCTTCCGGTAATCGTTCACAACCGGAAAGCTGTAGACGATACGCGGTTGATTCTACGTGAAACGATAGCAAAATATCCCGATTGGCGAAATTTTCCGCCGACTCAATACAGCAATGATACTGCTCCCAGAGGGGTGCTTCACTGTTTCGACGGGACTCTTGAAGATGCGTGGGATATGATAAAAATGAAATTTCATGTTTCATTTCCCGGTATTTTAACATTCAGGAACGCGCGTGAACCGGCGCGAATTGCATCGTCATTATCGATCGAACATATGATGCTTGAAACCGACGCTCCCTACATGGCCCCGGCGCCGCACCGCGGTAAAAGGAATGAACCTGCTTATGTTCGGCTCGTTGCCGGGAAGCTCGCAGAATTACAGGGATTATCGCTCGAAGATATAGTGCGATCAACGTCGTATACGGTATTTCGATTGTTCGGGATCGGTACACAACCGTCCCCAAAGATCGCCTATAAGATAAGAAACTCATTGTACCTTAATATTACCCGGCGCTGTAATGCCGATTGTTATTTCTGTGACCGGAAAGGGGAAGCGGTTGTGAAAGGTCACAATCTTCGTATCGAAAAGGAACCGGACGTTGAGGAGATTATCGAATCTATCGGGAATCCGAAGGTATATGATGAAGTTGTTTTCTGCGGCTATGGTGAACCGACCATCAGGTTGGATGCTGTAAAGCAAGTCGCACGATGGATAAAAGAGAATGGCGGAAAAGTCCGTTTGAATACCGACGGTCACGGAGATGTGATTAACAAACGGAACATTGTACCCGAGTTAGTCGGTTTGGTCGATTCGGTTTCGATTAGCTTAAACTCTATTGATCCCGAACAATATGGAAAAATAATGGGTATTGATGGCGAACGCTTTCACCGTGCAATGGTGGATTTTGCACGCGAAGTAAAGAAATATATAAACGATGTCACAATGACTATCGTTGATATCGCTGAGGTAGATGTCGAGAGCGCAAGAAAGTTTGTGGAAGATGAAGTCGGCGTCAATTTTAAAAATCGTCAGTATTTTTAATCACTCCGTTTCGGAATAGGCGATTGCCCTTCTGCCATCTATGTCTATATCGATATGAACGACATTCGGGTGACAGCATACCCAGCAGTCTTCCACCAATGTTTGGTGAAGCCCTTCGCTCAGATCAACAACAACCTCATTTTCCTCAAAACAGTGAGAGCAGGAAAATGTTGTTAAATCTTCAAATGATACTTCAAATTGTTCCATAGTTTTATCCCTTTATGCATAGTTAAATCTACTGTTTTTATAATAATAGTCAATAGCTGTTGCAAAGATTTAAATAAATGATCTTGCGTATTATCTGAAATTTGATTTACTTATAAAAATGAAACAATCTCACTATTATCCAATTGTTACCAGGAGTTCGGTAGTATGAGAAATCGCCTTCCCGATGTGTATTATAACCCGGTAAGTATGATTGGCGGGGCAATTGCAATCGTAAGTTTAGGAACTGTACTCTTTTTATTTTTCGTAGATCTGATTTCGGAAAGAACTGCTATCTATGTAGGTATCATTACCTATATTATTTTACCCAGTATTCTGGTGCTCGGCTTGCTGCTCATTCCAATAGGCGTCTATTTTCAACGGCGGCGTGAACGGAAATTCGGTAAGAGAGATCTCAATTTACCGCGTATAGATTTGAATGACCCGCGGCATCGGTTTGCTTTTTCACTTTTTTCATTGGGTACGATTTTGTTATTGCTCTTGACTGCAATCGGTAGTTATCGGGCTTATGAATATACCGACCGGACTGAGTTTTGCGGAGCGTTATGCCATGAAGTCATGGAACCGGAATACGTTACGTATCTTGATTCTCCGCATGCACGGGTTCGGTGTGTGGATTGTCATGTCGGTCCCGGCGCGACATGGTTTGTCCGGTCAAAACTCGACGGTGCGTATCAGGTGTATGCAACTATCAGCGATATTTATCCACGCCCGATTCCAACACCGATAGAAAATTTGCGTCCGGCGCAGGAAACATGTGAAACATGCCATTGGCCTCTTCACTTTTACGGCGACAAGAAACGGGTCGAAAACTATTTTCTTTCTGATCGTAACAATACACAATGGTCGATAAGTTTATTGATGAGAACGGGGGGCGGTATGACCGAAACAGGACCTGCCGAGGGAATTCACTGGCACATGAATATTGCGAATACGATCGAGTATGCATATATCGATCAACAACGTGAGGAAATTGCCTGGGTTAGGGTTGAAGATATGGATGGGAACGTTACCGAATATTTCTCTACTGATTATCCGGTAACAAATGAAGAACTTGCAGATCTCGATACGCGTGTGATGGATTGTATGGACTGTCACAATCGCCCGACGCACGTATTTGAACCGCCCGTCCGGTCGGTTAATAATTCACTTGCCTTCAATCAGTTGGATCATGAACTTCCATACATTCGCCGGGTAGCAGTAGATGCAATCGTAGGAGAGTACTTGACGAAAGATGAGGCGTTAGAAGAAATAGATGAGTACATTACAAATTATTACCGGACGAACTATCCGCGTGTCTATGGTGAGCGACAAGTGTCTGTGGAGCAGGCAGTCCGGGAAGTACAACGAATTTATTCACGTAATTTCTTCCCGACGATGAATGTGAGCTGGAGAGTATATCCGAACCAAATCGGACATCTGGAGTATCCGGGATGTTTCAGATGCCATGCAAACAACATGTTCAGTCCCGATGGAAAAGAAATCTCCTCAGAATGCAACGACTGCCACATAGTTATGGCGCAGGGCGAAGGACCGCCGCGGCGTCAGTTAACCATCGATGGGTTGGAATTTGAACATCCGGTAGATATAGGTGATGCGTGGAAATATGTAGCGTGTCATACATGTCATACCGGTTCATAGTTATATTTAATAATGTTATTTGAGGTGATAATATGCCAAAAGCTGTGAAATATATCGCTATTGTGTTTCTTGCAGTAGTATTCCTATCGGCAATATTCGATACCGTTATCGATGCGTTCGCCGATTACTATTTCTTTAATTCACTTAATGTCGCATCTGTTTTCTGGACGTATCTTACAACGCAATATGTTGTTCAGATAGTTTTCTTTTTGATATTTATACTCATCGCCGGTGTAAATGTCACTATTGCATACAGATCGTCGTCATTCGTTAACCGAACATTGGATATCGGTCAGTTGGGAATATCTCTATCGTTAATCCGGTGGGTTTTTATTGCTTTCTTATTATTGATCGGCTGGTTCGTTAGTATGTATCCTGCATCAAACTGGTTGCCGGTATTGATGTACTTGCAGCAATCGCCATTCGGGGCAACCGATCCCGTATTCGGACGGGATATTTCGTTTTATGTGTTTTCCCTGCCCGTCTATGAGATGGTCCGGAACTTCCTTATGGCATCGCTGGTAGTCTCATTGATTGCAACGGCAGTTGTATATTTTTTCCGTGAAGGAATACTGGTTGCGCCGCAGGCAGTTCACATCTCATCAAGGGTTCGCGCACATGCTGCAATATTGATTGCATTGTTTTTTGCTATACAGATTTTTGATTATTGGTTGAGCCGGTATGAACTGATGTTCTCTCCCGGCGGCGTTGTATATGGTATGACCTATGTAGACGAGAATATCAGGGTGTATTCATATAATACTATGATGGTAGTATGCCTTGTCGGAATCGTCCTGGCTTTTATCGGATTTATACGGCGTAATCTCAAACACCCCACGATCGGGCTGGGATTGTTGATCGTTTTTGCAATTATTATGAACGGTATTGTACCCAGTTTTGTACAACGATTTTCCGTCGCTCCGAATGAACTTGAACGCGAGCGAGCGTATCTTGATTATCATATTCAGTCCACACGCGATGCATACGGATTGAACGAGATAATCGAAAAACCGTACCCGGTTGATTATTCTCTGACCAAAGAGGATTTACAAAATAATCGGCTGACTATTGAAAATATTCCTTTATGGGATTATCGTCCGCTGCTCGAGACCTATCAGCAGATACAGGCGATCAGACCATACTATGAATTCAATGATATTGATATCGCACGGTATGATTTCAACGGGGATTACCGGCAGATAATGCTTGCGCCGCGGGAGCTTGATCAAAGACGGCTGCCGGGCGATTCTCAAACATGGGTAAACAAGACTTTCATATTTACGCACGGTTACGGCGTCGTAGCCAATCCGGTAAACGTATTTACGGAAGAAGGTTTGCCCGAGTTATTTATACGGGATATCCCCCCGCGAATGACGATAGATATAGACGTTGACCGCCCGGAAATCTATTTCGGTGAGCGGACCAACGAACCGGTTATTGTGCGCGCCGGAATTCAAGAGTTTGATTATCCGTACGGTGAGACCAATGTGTTCACGACCTATGAAGAAGAGACAGGCGTGAACATTAGCTCTAAATTCAGACAATTAATATTTGCCTTTCATTTCGGCAGCATAAATTATCTGATTACCGATTACATACTTCCCGAAAGCCAGATTGTTTATTATCGGAATATTCACGAACGTGTACGTAAACTTGCTCCGTTCCTGACGTTCGATCACGATCCGTATATCACCATTGTCGACGGACGAATGTACTGGATATATGACGCCTACACCACGACCGGCAGATATCCCTATTCACGTCCATATACCCGGAACATTAATTATATGCGGAATTCGGTGAAAGTTGTAATCGATGCGTATAACGGCGAAACAACTTTTTATACCATCGAAGAAGAGCGTGATCCGTTGATCCGCGCCTATATGGGCGTCTTCCCCGATCTGTTCGTCCCGATTGACGAGATGTCCGAGGGATTGCGCGATCAAATACGCTACCCGCAGGATCTGTTCGACGTACAGGCGTCAATGTTCCGTTTATATCATATGCATGATGCGGTGATGTTCTATAATCGTGAGGACGTATGGGAATTTCCGAGGGAGCGGGTCTTTGGAGCATCGCAGGTGATGGAAAGCTACTACACTATTCTCCGCCTGCCTGAAGAGGAAAAGGAAGAGTTTATGTTGATGATTCCGTTTACACCCTCTAATCGCGATAACATGGTCGCGTGGCTGTCGGGAAGATCGGACGGCGAAAATTACGGTAAACTGCTCCTGTTCCGGTTTCCACGCGGTGAGCTGGTATTCGGTCCGATGCAGATTGAGGCGCGTATCGACCAGACTGCCGATATTGCACAACAGCTCGCATTGTGGGATCAGGCGGGAACTCGTGTATTGAGAGGAAGTCAGCTTGTGATACCCGTGGCAAATTCGATCCTCTACATCAAGCCGCTTTTCCTGCGTGCAGTGGA
The DNA here is from genome assembly GCA_003567775.1 of Ignavibacteriales bacterium. GTDB lineage: Bacteria > Bacteroidota > Ignavibacteria > T3Sed10-11 > T3Sed10-11 > T3Sed10-11. The sequence continues at coordinate 48,189 of PWYR01000003.1, forward strand.
GGGACGCCTTCCGGAGCTTCGCCGGGTGCTTGCATCCGACGGCAACCGTGTTGTTATGGAAATCGGACTCGATTTGTCGCTTGAGCGACTGTTGAGTGACAGGCCTGTCCCTGTCGCGGAGTTCGATATAGAAGTGCCGCCGGAATTAGAAGGCGAAATGATAATGCCAACTACAGATGTACAACAGCTTGCCCGGGAAGCTCTCGAGATTTACGAACGTGCACAGGGCCACCTCCGCCAGGGTGATTTGGCGCGTTATGAAGAAGAATTAAAATCGCTGCATGGTTATCTTCAACGAATCATCGAGCAAGGTGCCGTCCCCGCAGTTCCGGGCGGTATAGACTAATATCCGCTGTATAAACGCTGTGCCAGCGATTTAGGCAATCTGTTTTTACGTATCGCTTCAGCTGCGCCGTCAATGTTGTAGCTGAAGCGAAATGTTTTGTATTCCCATTTCCCGGTATCCAGAAAACCGAAACTTAACTGAGAACGTCCGTCCCTCGGTTGTCCGACACTTCCCGGGTTAATGATACACCTGCCCGTTCTGGTAAGTTTAAAAGTTTGCAGGTCGTCCATACAGATGAAAGGTATGTGTGTGTGTCCGGCAAAGCAAATTGTTTTATCGAAATACTTAAACTGTGTCCCGGCGTCTTCGAGCGAATTAATGTAATTCCAATGTTCCGGTTTGTCGGGGCTTGAATGCACCAAAGTACAAATGTCGGTTTCAATACGGTATTTCAAACTAAAAAGGAATTTCCGGTTTTCTCCGGTTAATATTTTTGAGGTCCACAATGCCACTGTCTTCCCCTCGGATGGCAAATATTTAGCATATTCAGGATATAACACTGCGTGATCGTGGTTTCCAAGCACGGTTATATCCGCATATTGCCGTACCAATGCAACGCATTCGTTCGGGTTTGCACCATAACCGACAATATCGCCAAGACAATAAAGTTTATCTATACCGAGATTTCTAATAATTGAAAGTGATTTTGTGAGCGCTTGTAGATTTCCGTGAATATCTGATATTACTGCTATACGCATAGACTATATTTCTACTTTTCTGTTTTAAAAAAATATTCTGTAAAATACGAATAAATAAGTAAATTATCCATTTATAAAAACCTTCCGGCGGGCTTGGATATTTAATAGTAAATTTACTACCTTAATAATGTCAGCAGACAGGGAGAAGCGCAGGCGGGTGTCCGGTAGAACAGAATATAATAAAATTGTGATGCAGGGAAGTAAAATCGACTTGTAGAGGTACAACGAAAATGTATCAATAAGCACGAGGTTCCCTATTTTGCAGCTCACGAACTTACTCACACAGCTTAAAAAACCGAGTCCCCCGGCAACGGATGTCAGGCAATTTGTCCGGCTCTGTCATAATATCGCACGTACTTATCTCAATCAAAAAGTTATTACCGGACGTCTCGATCCGCAGTTCTTCGCGCTATCGGTTGATGATCTCGCCATGGATTGTATCGCAAGTTTATTCGAGCGAAACGATCGCGGCGAATTTGTGAGAATTAAATGTTATTTCAATTCGTTCGATATAAATGAACTCTCCGAAGAAATACTTTTTGCCCGGACACGACGCTTAGTTTTTGGCGCGATAAATGACGAATTATTTCGTCTGTATAAATTGGAGGATCCTTCACTCGGTAATGTGATCCGGTGTATTAAAGCGGGACTAAAATTCATACCAGATCTTTTCGCTGAACGGATTGACGGCGAAGTTTGGCTTTATATTGAACATAAAAAAAGTGCCTACGCCGATCTTCCCGTTATGCCGTTCGATTATATCTATGTAATGCTCAACCAGCGTTTTAAAGCGAAAGTATCAGTTCGCCAGCTTATTAGAGAATTTGCAGATATTTTGAAAACACAGCGAAATTACCGGAAGAGATATCCCCTGATAGGTCTTGCTTATCTAATCCGGATATTGCATACAGCATTGGCAGATGTTGAGGATGATTTCCCATATCCTGCCGACGTATCTATGAGAGTCAATGAGTTGTGCCGGCTAATCAGAGAAAGTTCGCGTAAAGTGAAAGACCGGATGGAATACCAATACGTGGTTCGGAACAAATTTCCCAGGAAAACGTACAATTCCTTTTTCCCGGCAATTGAAAGCATACTAACTGCCCAATATGTTAAGAATGACGGGTTTGACAGATCGTTTTTTGAACATATAAAGTCATATAACTCTGGAATGTCTCCGGTGAAATATGACGAAAAATACCGCAAATTTTTTGAATATTTGGTTAAATTAAGCCGGGAAGAGCTCATTAAAAAAATTCGAAAAGATTTTTAAAAAATTTTCGGCAGAGCACCCCTGAGGTAACGAATATATATATAGGAGCCATACTAAAGGACATATTCTTTTGTGAAACATTATGATGAAGAAATACTCGAACAGTTCATTCTAAATGCGGATTCAATTAATCCACAAACACGGAATGAAATTAGCGCACACTGTATAGAGTGTTCGAATTGCCGTGTCATGCTTGAGTATTTTGCTGAATTTTACAATGCATTTAATACCCTGAGTGAGAATGTAACTTCCGAAGTTGATGAATTTGTAGCAGGTTTATACCCGGTGATTCCGATATCGGCTTTCAACGTACAGGAACACCGGGAACCCAAGGTATATATGACCGTTCTGGCGGCAATGTCTGCCACACAGGGAAGTGACCGTTTCAGGTCGGTGGCGACATTGGCGTCGGAAGAGCAACAAGCGGTTGTACGTATCTTACAGGATAATTCCACAAAACGTCTGCGCATTTATATTATAACCGATGACCCCCCAAAAAGGTCTCATGCGGTGTTGTCTTTTCCGGAAATATCCGCGGATTTTGTTACCGATAGCAGGGGGCAGATTGAAGTAGATTATGTACCGTCAAATTGGAAAGATATGAAGGGAGTATTGCGTCTTACCGTAGCAGAACATTCGATACCGGCTGAGAACCTGAACTATGATAACGGCGGAGGAGATACTCAAGTCGATGGTGGGTTGCATGCTGTTGCAGTTACATATCGGGATAATAAATTACATATTACTACTTTAAAAAAGAAACACTACGCACCCGACTTGAACGTTGCAGTAATTTCAGGAGAGAAAGATGTGAACTATTTTATACCACTGCGCAACGGAAAAGGAGAGTGTATGATTTCGTCTTTGCCTGAGTCATTAATGGTGAGGTTATATTGTTAGTGTATGAAAAACCCGGTCGATATTGAAAAACAATTTCAAGAATTACTCTTACTTCTCTCTTTTCCCGTTTCACCGCGCGAACGCCTTTTCCAGATAAAAGAATTTGTCGATCAATTAATGCATCGTCCCGATGAATCGGAATCCTATCTGCTTGAGGTTTTACAATATTTATCTGATATAGTTCACAGTATCGACGCAGCGGGCATTGAACCGCACGTAACCAGAACCTTATATGAAAATCTCATTGTATTGCATCATCACCATCCTTCGTTATCGGGCATCATCGGTTTTGAACGTACGATTGATACACTGAGATTCATAACCGCACAGTTATATGCATTTGCCGGTAACCCTCGCGCGATGTTGGCATTTCTTAATCCACGATATGCAGATACGCCTCCCCGGTGGATTGAGCATTTGGAACCGGATACTACGGTCACACCCTATGAACTAATACGTCAGATAGACATCCTTGCCGAACAAAACAACGACAGTGTCGGTTATGAGATCGGTCGAATCATAGAGGTATGGAAGAGATCCCGGTCAATACCTGAAAATGCTGCTATCGTTCCGGTTGTTGACTTATCATACGGAAGCGTTAAAAAAAATTACGGCGGAGCGCTGCGAAGAATTCAGGTAAGTATCATCGGAGAAACGAGACAAGAATACGACGATATACACCCGGATATTGCCGTGTACGGTGCGCGTTCACCGGTCGAGTATTCTATGAACATACCGGTAATTGCGGCGCGTAATTTGATAGCACGGACACATCCACATTTAAAGGATCGTTACGTTGCCGGTCAGATTATTTTCGGTAACCGCTATGCAATGCACGAAGGAGCATCGGCAAATGCTGCGATAGCCGCTTTAATTTATTGTAATATATTGAAAAATCTTGACCAACGAACAACGTACCGAATATCCCCCGGTGTTGCCATTGCCGGGAATGTAAACGAAGAGGGAGATATTTTACCCGTCGATGAAGACGCATTGATACAAAAAGTATGGGCGATAATGTTCTCCGCCGTCGATTATCTTGTGGTGCCAAAGGAGCAATTAGCACAAACCGTTCAAACCGTTACGGAAGCACAGGGACATTATCCCGGAAGGACGATTACGGTTATCGGTATCGATCATATACGTGAGATATTTTATGACCGGCGATTGACGGAGCATACTGAAACGGGGGCAGTCAGGTACTATGGAAAAAAAATCTGGATGAAAAAATTATCCGCGGCCGGTGTGTTAACTATTATTTTGTTGTTAATGATAATCGGACGACTTGCGTACGGACCGTTGGATCGGAATCCTGTACTTGGCCAGTATGAAGGTAAGTACCTTGTGTTACACAATAA
>PWYR01000145.1 GCA_003567775.1 Ignavibacteriales bacterium
CAACGAATATTCGTCAGAATTAGTGAACAAATAATCAGAGTCTATACTATGAAATTAAAATGAAAAATTGGTTAGACAACATTACAACACCTTATTATTTCCCTTCGTGTCTTGGAGTCTTCGTGGTCCCAATCACCTATGAAACCGGTACGCCGCCCGCTCCATATCCCGCACATCCCTGAACGGTTTCGGAGGATTAAGATACCGTTCGAGAAATTTATAAATAGTAAAACGAATATTGCGTCCCGTCCGGTGATCCATCCGGTCGAACGAATGCCCGCCCGGAATATCCTCGAATATCTCATACTCGAACGATTTATCGAGCGCTTTCAGTCTGTTGATAAGATTTTCAACCTCAAGCACGTGTACATCCTCGTCGTTTGTGTTGGTGTGAATTAACAGGGGCGTTTGGAGTTTGTGAGCATGATACACGGGTGAGCGGCGGCGGTATTCGTCTATATTTTCATGCACCATATCGCCGATATGATAATCGGCTGAGAAGAAATCCTCATACGCCGGACGCTTCGAGCCCATCCGCGCAACAAGATCGCTCACCGGCACGCCGGCGAAGGCACATACATAATCATCGGGATACTGGAAAATATTCATCAACGTCACCAAACCACCGTGGCTCCATCCGATTATACCGACCCGGTCCGGATCGACAATGCCGTAATTTTCAATCATATAATTTCGGCTTTCGTATACATCCTGCACTTCGCGTCCGCCGTAGTCAACGCGTTCATATGTTAACCGTCCGTAGCCGGTGCTGCCGCGGTAATCTATGGCAACCACAATATATTGCTGCGCCATCATCTCGCGGATGATGTGCGTGTAATAGGTATTGAAATTAGCGTGAACCCCTCCACGCGGAAATACCAGTAGAGGATACTGTTTCGACGGATCGATATCTTTCGGAATAAAGACATACGTCCATAACTTTACGGGATTTTGACCGATCAATGTCGTTGCATTTTCCGCTCCCCGGGGCGGCGGACCGGTCATAAATATCTTATCGATATACGCCACGTCTCCCACCCGGTGATACCAGAGCACGTCGTCGGTCTTTTTCTCCAGTTGATCAAGCCGGTGTCTCAGATTAAGGAATTTCTCATCGAGATCATCCTGCAGCTTTTCTACATTATCTATCAGCCCCTGTGAAAAAAGCGGTGCGGAAAAAAATATTGCCAGCACAAGTATTATTGATTTTTTTAACATGGTTGACGCTCCTTTTGGTTGAAACATATGCGAGTCATTATCGATGTGTTGGAAAAATGAGTGATATATAATAAATAATTAGCCGCAAAAACACAAAAGCACAAAATTTATTTCAACATCTAAGTAAATCCCGTAATACTTGCATTTTTTCTTTTGATTTCATATTTTCTGAAATACAGATAATCTGAATTATTTTAAAAAATAATATTATAAATTATGAAAGAAAACATCATCGTATCTGAACGTGGACAGATTACGCTCCCCTCGAAGATGCGAAAAAAATTGGGCATTGAACCGGGCGGGGTTATTACCGTCGAAGAACGTCAGGATGAGTTAGTGATTCGCCCCGCTTCAGTTATCGAAATCGATATCTATAGCGACGAAGATATCGAACGCTGGATGGAAGAAGACACATTAACTGCTCAAGAGAAGACAGGAATCCACAAAAAACTCGGCTTGAGATCGTGAAACGTCTCTTTCTCGATGCGAATATTCTTTTTCAAGCGGCGCATAATCCTGCGGGCAAATCTGCTTTAATCATATCTCTCGGAAAAAGGAAGGCATGGGAATTATATACAAATACGCATGCAATAGAAGAAGCCCGCCGCAATTTTGAAATCAAATCACCCAAAAATATACACCGTTTTTTACGTATTATTAAACAGATTAAACGAGCGACCTATAGCGGTCGCGAACACTGCCCCCCCGAACTTCCCGACAAGGATAAACCCATAATGATATCGGCTATTCAATGTAAAGCAACCCATCTCATAACATTAGATCAAAAACATTTCGGCAAATATATGAACAAGCCGCGAAAAACAGCGGGAATAATTATTCAGAGTGTTGGTGATTTTTTTGAAAATCTCTAAGAATTATTTTATTGATCTCCAAGATGTAGGGGGTGTCCAAAAAGTTTTATTGGCGATATCCTCGAAATTCTTAAATATGAATTATATGCAGTTATCACTATTTCTCGTAAGGGCGATTCATGAATCGCCCTTACGAGAATGACTTTTTGGACAACCCCTACATCTTTATTCTTTCCATGAATTTCAATATTTTTCTTACATGACAAACAGAGCGAAATCGGTCGATATCATCCCCGTCGATTTATTATTAAGCGCCTATGCGGGGGGATATTTCCCGATGTCCGACCCCGGCTCGGAATCGGTGCAATGGTATTATTCGGATCCTGCAGCGGTCATACCGCTTGATAAATGGAAAATCCCCCGCTCGCTTGAGTTGATTATGAAGAAATCCGCCTGGAAGGTAACCTCGGACCGCGATTTCCCCGCGGTCATTTCTTTCTGTTCACAGCGGTTCAATACCTGGATATCCAATACCATTATTCGTAGTTACATAAACTTACATCAGGAAGGATTTGCCCACTCGGTCGAAGTATGGGATAAGGAAGAGCTCGTAGGTGGGCTATACGGTGTGCACCTCGGGAGCGCCTTCTTCGGCGAGTCGATGTTTCATCATAAAACAAACGCATCGAAAGTCGCACTGGCTGCACTGCTGTACAATCTTTCCGGCGCCGGTTTCTCCTTACTCGACATACAGATGATGACGCCGGTAATGGAGCAGTTCGGTGCGGTGAGCATTTCCCGCGGCAGGTACTTACAAAAATTGAGAAAAGCGCTCGATAATAACTGTTCTTTCACACCAATTGACAATTTTGCTGAAAAATTCGTACATTAATGTTGAAAGGAACGTATAAGAGAAAGTATCATGAAACTACCGGAAATCAGGCGACCATCAAAATCAATTTTAAAAAGAATCCATTCGCTTAAAAGTAAAAAGGGCGAGATCGCTGTTATAGAACCCGATACCGGAGATTTTTATACAGGCAAAAATCTACTTGAAGCAGTTAAAAAAGCTCGAAAAAACCACCCGAACAACATCTTTTATACGATACGAATCGGCTACCCTTCCGCACACTGGCATAAGGGAGGAATTAGAAAGTTTTGAAAACAGTTACATCAGGATACATAAATAAATTTGTTGCACAATTTTTAAAAATGGAGATTTCTACAATTGTTTAAGCCGGAGAAATAATGTTCAAATTAACCTACTATTCTACAATCATAATTCTACACATCCTAATGATGAACAAAGCTGCCTCTACCGACCTCCCGAATGAAACAGCAGTCGAACGATTTTTACGATATGTACAGATAGACACACAATCCGATCCAAACTCCGAAACGGTGCCGAGTACGGAAGGACAACTCAAATTCGGTAAAATACTTGCCGGTGAACTGGAAGAACTCGGCTTACTGGACATTGTAATCGACGAATACGGCATCGTCATGGCAACCCTGCCGTCGAATCTTCCTGCCGGTCACCCGGCGCGAAATAAGGTTCCGGTGGTAGGATTGCTCGCACATATGGATACCTCTCCCGACGTCAGCGGTAAATATGTAAAGCCGGTCATCCACCGAAAGTACCAGGGCGGAGATATAGTACTTCCCGGAGATGAATCGCAGACCATCAAAGTTGATGAAAATCCCACTCTAAAATTGTATCACGGCACGGATATTATAACTTCGGATGGAACAACACTGCTCGGGGCCGACGATAAAGCGGGCATTGCTGCAATTATGACGGCGCTGCAAACGCTCGTCCGCAATCCCGATCGATACAAACACGGAGACGTTCGCATCTCGTTTACCATCGACGAAGAGATCGGGACGGGAATCGGCTACTTCGATATCGAGCGCTTTGCAGCAGATGTTGCCTATACCATTGACGGCAGCACAGTGGGTGAGATCAGCAACGAGACATTTAATGCAAAGACAGCAATCGTGCGGGTCACCGGACGCGATATTCATCCCGGCTATGCGAAAGATATAATGATTAATTCGATCCGTATTGTATCCGCTTTCATCGATCGGTTGCCGCCCGATGTTTCGCCCGAGCGGACGGCGGACCGTGAAGGGTATATCCACCCGAATCAGTTAAGCGGGACAACACACACATCAGAAGTGAGAATGCTCCTGCGCGATTTTTATGATGAAGGAATGGAAGAAAAAGAACGTATCGTCCGGTCTATAGTAGAAGAATTACGCAACGAATATCCCGGTGCAATAATCGAACTTGAGATTCAGGAATCATACCGAAACATGCGGTACTGGCTTGACGACGATCCGCGTGTTACCGATTATGCAAAAGAAGCAATCAGACGTGCGGGTTTAGAACCGCATTTAAAACCGATCCGCGGCGGAACTGACGGCGCGCGGCTTACCGAACGTGGCTTACCGACACCGAATATATTTACAGGCGGCGAAAATTTCCACAGCAGACAGGAATGGCTTGCCGTAAAAGGACTCGAAAAATCGGTTGAAACAATACTGAACCTCGTTGAAGTGTGGGTTGAGAAATCAGTTGAATAGTTTCGGGTTTTGAGTTTAATGTTTGGAGTTCCCAGTTGTTAAACTGATTACGACAAATGGAAAAGGTAGCTTGAAACCTGAAACACATAACATGAAACTCGAAACACAAAACTCAAATGGAGTCAGCAATGATCCGCCGGTTAATCATCGTACTGTGTATATTTTGCTATCCCTTAGAGTCACAAGAGAATGACATCATCGATACGTTTCCGTTCGAGGAAGATTTTGAATCGGTGCTCCCGCCCGTCCTTCCCGCCGGGTGGGAGACAAGCACCAACCGTACCGAAGACGGCGATTTTATCACCGAACACTTCCAGGGCAGCAATCGCCTCTCAGCCCGAAATGCAACTATCGAACAATATGTAATAACACCGGTTTTCGATTTCACTGGATACCGCCCATCTACCATCTCTTTCATTGAACGGCGAAGCGGTACCTTCGGTGCAACCATTCAGATTCTATATATTTCCGACCAAAGCGATACAATTTCTATGGGTGAAACCGAGCTGACAGAAGCAAATACATTCGTATCGGCTGAGTTCGATCTGCCTTCCGATCTGTTGAACAAATCGCATGTACGTTTTGTAATCCGGGTAATACCCGATGAAGAAGGCACAGCCGGGACATTGCGAATGGACAATTTCCGTATTGATGCTGAAATTCAACGTACCCACGATCTGCGTATTACCGGAATACATTCGTCGCCATTGCTTCCGACAACACAGGATTCGATACTTATAATGGTCAATCTATTAAATGCAGGACTTGAACCTTCTTCCGGTTTTACCGTCGGCATACAATCTGCACAAATGGAGTTGCTTGCCGATGAATACTTTTCCGATATTATCGATGCCGGCGACTCTTCAGCCGTCCATCTATCCATTGCTCCATTACTCCAAAATATTCATCCTTTGACTGCATACATCGATTACGATCAAAATGAAGGAACCGAGACAACATACACATTGGACATTCATATCACCGAACCTATTCGCTCGTTCCCCTGGCATGAGCAATTTGATTATGCAAATGATATTCTTCCGCTTCAATGGCGTTCGAGCATTCACAACGGAGTTTCGGACGCATCACTGACGGCAAGCGTCGTACATGAAGGTGATCGTGCAATACTGATGAGCAACGCAACGCGGGAACAGTTTCTCATTCTTCCGCCTTTCAAACCTGCGGATGGCATCATACGGGACCTCTCTTTCTTTGAACGGCGTACCGGTACATTCGATGCCACCGTATACATCGAAGTTTCAGGCAATCGTGGTGAAGACTTTCAAACTATTGCCACATTTACCCATTCCGGCGAAACATCGTATGTTCCGCGCGAAATTCAGTTGGATGAATTATTCCCCGAAGATGATCTACTCTATATTCGAATACGAATAGCAGGCGACGGGACCGGCGGTACGGGTACGATTCGCTTCGATTTTTTCAGTGCATCTATTCGACTAAAACATGCGCTCGCATTAAACAAATTATATTTCGAACCACCGTTGCCGGTAACCGGAGATAATATCGACATCGATCTGTCTTTGAAAAATAACGGACTCGAACCGGCATCAAATTTTACAATTGGCGTTATGTTAGATCAGGATATACTGCTTACCGAAAGAAATATAACCGATTTCATTGAAAGCGGCGATTCATTGACAATACAAGTATCGATCGCGCCCCTGGATCAGGGAATTCATTCTATAGCAACATTTGTGGAATACGATGTCAATCAAACCACCGATACAACCATCACCGCCGAAATTCATGTTACCGATCCTGTTTTGTCATTTCCATGGAATGAGCGTTTCGATTACGAAACCGAAGGGCTCCCGGTTCAATGGAGAACAAGTATGGAGGATACAATACCCGACGCATCGCTCACAACAAGTATCGTTCACGAAGGAGAACAGGCAATAGTAATGTCGGACGCAACCCGGGAGCAATATCTCATACTGCCGCCATTCAACTCATCAGACGGTCTGCTTCGGGAACTAACATTTTTCGAACGAAGAAGCGGCGCATTCGATGCAACTTTATACATTGAGGCGTCAACCGATCGCGGGATACAATTTCATCAATACGAAATTCTTTCACATTCCGGAGAAACGGATTATGTTCAGCGTACTATATTCTTAGAAGATTGGCTTTCGGAAAACGATATTCTATATATCCGGCTCCGGTTTGCAGGCGACGGTACCGGTACAACCGGAACGATTCGATTCGACTCCTTTAACGTCTCCGCCCGCCTTAATCACGATCTCGCAGTAACTAAAATGGAACTAAGTCCTCCCCTCCCGTTCCCCGGTGAGAACACACTGATAGATGTAACGATCGAAAATCAAGGCATCGAACCGGCAGCCAACTTCACTTTAAATTTGTACCGGTTAACCGATGAAAGCGATGATGAACCCGGGTTGATCGGATCATATAATTACACCGGGCAGCTTGGTCCATCTGAGGATATAATTATTTCATTCGATGTTGAAAACATTCCTCCGGGGTATTCGCTTCTCCGCGCCGAGCTTGATTATCCACCCGATATTCAACCAGAGAATAACATTCTTGAAGAAGAAATTTTCATCCGTTACCCGTCACGATCATTGATCATAAATGAGATATTGTTCCATACACGCGAAGGTCAACCCGAATTCGTGGAGATATTTAATCCGGGCGAAGTTGCGATTGACCTCCGGGATTGGTCAATCCGGGATCGCGAAACGCCCGGTGGCCAGATTAACCGGTACACATTAAGCGATACAACCGTATTAATCGGACCGGGATCGTTTGCAGTGCTGTCTGCCGATTCTTCAATCTTCGAGTGGTTTAATCTCGATGGAAAAGAAGCGCACATAATCACAGCTAATCGATTCACGCTCGGCTTATCATCGCTGGGAGACGAAGTAATTTTACTTGATCCTTCAGAATCGGTTGTAGATTCCGTTGCATACGATCCGTCGTGGCATCACCCGGATATTTTCGAAACCCGCGGGAGATCGCTCGAACGCATCTCACCGTATCTCGAATCCCAAAGAGAGGCGAACTGGAGCTCCTCGGCAGATCCGCTCGGCGGCACTCCCGGCAAACACAACAGTTTATTTACCGAAACACCCATCACTACCGCAAACATAGAAGTACATCCGAATCCGTTCTCACCCAATGCAGACGGCTTTGAGGATCACACAATAATCACATACAATCTGCCGCAACAAACCGCTATGGTGCGCTTGCGTATTTTCGATTCGCTCGGTCGTCAGGTGCGGACGCTTCTCAACAATCAACCGTCGGGACCCGAAGGCAGCGTCATCTGGGACGGACGCAACGATCACGGTCGTGTAGCCCGACTCGGGATATACGTTATTCTCCTCGAAGCGTATGACGCAGATCGCGGAGGACTCACCCAATTGAAATCAACCGTCGTCCTCGCCGACCGGTTATAATTAATTGCTCTTTGGCACACGCTTTCGTAAATTACAACTAATTATGAAATCGCTACACATCCACGAGCAGTTCAAAGAGTATCAATCGGCGCGGCGTGAGATTCAACATACACATGAACTCGGCGCCGGCGGAATTACTACCGCGCGTCGTTTAACACAGAATACAGACGACCTCATTCTGAATATATTCGATTTACTCGATCCCGTATTTAAAAATCCCGTCGCCATACTCGCTCTCGGTGGATACGGTCGATGCGAACTTTGTCCGCAATCCGATATAGATTTGCTAATTTTGTATCCCGATGCTGCATCTAAAAATGAAGCGCAACACAGCTCGATGGCATTTCTCCATTTGTTGTACGACGTCGGTTTCGACGTTGGTCATGCATTCAGGAGCTTCGCTGAAATGCTTTCGTTACGAAAAACAGATCTGGATTCCTGGGCTGCATTACTTGAAGCGCGTTTTCTCTACGGTAACAGCGGTGTATATGACGAGTTCGTCGAACGGTTAAACAAAGTCCAACATACGAATAAAGATCTCGCGTTCATACATCACGTTATCGAACAGCAAAAACACCGCCATCTGAAATACGGAATGTCTGCAAAGCTGCTTGAACCGAACGTAAAACAGAGCGCCGGCGGGCTTCGGGATATTCATTCACTCCTATGGATGTTCCGCTCACTTAAAGAATATCCTCTGCCGCTGCGCAGCTATTCACAATCCCGTTATCATTCTCTATCGGAAAATCTCATTCGGGAATTTCACGATCTCGGGAAGATCGACGCCGAATATTGCAATAGTCTAATTCATGCATTCGATTACATTATTAAAGTACGACACCAGTTGCATTTCCTCACGGGCAACATGCACGATAATCTTGATTTCGGGTTACAGGAGCAGGTTGCGTTAAAACTCGGTTATCATAATTCGGATAGAAAGCGCGCCGTTGAACACTTCATGCAAGATTATTATTTGCACAGCCGCGAAATTAGCAGATTTAACGAACTCTTCAGCCAAATGTACACGGATCTTTACCGTCCTCCACGAAAACTCCGGAACCACACCGTACAGGCAGATGATCTGTATACATACGACGGTCATTATCTCGGCATAGCAGATGAACTACCCGGTAAATTCCGGCTTACGGGCATACATCTATTGCGTGCATTCGTTCACCAGTCAAAACATGGGGCGCAATTTATCAACCGTGCTCGTATATATATAATAGAGCATTCGAATATGATAGATGAATCGGTGCAGCATTCACGCGAAGCGGGTGAATTATTTGCGGCGATTCTGAATAATCGATATCCTGCATTAGCGCTTCGAAATATGCATGAGCTGGGAATTCTTGAACGATATATTCCCGAATTCGGCGATTTAGTAGCATTCTTCCAACACAATCAATACCATTACTACACAGCCGACGAACATACGATTATTACAACCGAAAAATTACAATCGCTCACCGATAGCGACTCTCTTCTCGGAGATGTTTACAGAAATCTCAAAGATAAAGAACCGCTGTACCTTGCTGCACTATTTCATGATATTGCTAAGCCACGTCGCATCAACGATCACGAGATTATCGGCGCCGATATGGCAGAGGAAATTTTACAAAGAATAAACCGGCTTAAATATCTTGACGACGTGCAGTTCCTTATACGGCATCATCTTATGATGGAACAGATTGCCTTCCGCAGAAATATCTATGAAGATGAAACGATCGACGAGTTTGCTTCACGATTCAGCTCACAGGCGCAGCTTGATATGCTCTATCTTTTGACATTTGCGGATTTGTCGGCGGTCAACCCGAAGATATGGACAGACTGGAAAAGTCAGTTGCTTCAGGATCTTTATCTCCGGACAACCGATAATCTTTCAAAGCAAACTGACGAGCTTCAGCGCATCGATCGTTATCGGTCGAGTGTAAATCAGATTATAAATAAAATCTCCTCGAAACTGTCTGAAGATTCCATACGCGACCATATCGATCAATTCGACGATAGGAGCTACATCGCATCTTTCTCGGACAAGGAAATTACCCAGCATATAGAATCGATTCAACGGAGTCACCGTTCCGGCGCCTCGGTTATCATGCATCACACACACCATCATGCATTCACCGAATTGACTATCATAACACAGGATCGTCCGTATGTATTATCCGACTTTTGCGGAATATTAACGGCACACGATGCAAATATAATCGATGCAAATGTCTTTACACGCTCGGACGGCATAATCATTGACAAATTCCGCGTGGTTGATTTTATCAGCGACTCCGCTCTTACCGATGAAACATGCAGCGCGATAAAAAATAATCTTGACGAGCTTGCCGGCAACAAGCTGACCGATGTCGAAGGTCTTATTGAACGACAGCGTCGAAAATGGAAGCGAAAATTATCAAAAAACAAATCAACCGATCATCCGGTGAACGTACGATTCGATGCTACCCCGCATCATACGATAATAGATGTCTACGGACCCGATGTGATCGGCATGCTGTTCGTAATAACACGTACGCTCTCGGAACTCGGCTTGAATATTCATTTTGCAAAAATAGCAACGCGCGTCGACGGTATTGTCGATTCGTTTTATGTGCTTACCGAAAAAGGTCGACGCATTCCGGAAAATCGCTATAACGAAATACGTCATAAAATAGAAACTGCCCTCCAACCATTGCTCACTACGAAAAATGAAAGGAAATAGCTGATAGTTGTTTCACTTGAAAAATAACAGTAAAAAAACTATAATATATTGTACTATGTTAAAAAATTGCACGAGGTGTGAGAACAATGAGTGAAGTTGCTGTAAAATTTATTCGCTACAAAAAGCCGGTTATGAACTTGCGCAAAAATATTCCGGATATGATTCCGTTGCATCTCAACTGTTAGCCGGGTGACAGTTTAATGTGAATGAAATTTGGATATAGCGTCCGTAGTGACGTTCCGGTGGAACGTCACTACAAACACATAAGATATCTACTCAGACATCAATACCGCAACCGTACATTCACTTCAAAATGTCTTCCCGGCATCGGGTAGTGTTGGATTATCTGATAGTCGGTGTCGAAATAATTTTTGATATCGAGACTGAATAGAGCAGATAACGTTCCGAGGTGCACCGTGTAGTCACCTCGTATATCCATCATAAAATAGCCGTCAAGAATCTCCTTATTTGATTCGTCGGCATACCGTTTAGTGTTATATCTCGGGAAGAACGAGAATCTCAAATCACCTACATCGTAGCCGATCTCTCCGGATACCAGATGATTCGGAACATACGGTAATTGTTTGGTAGTTTCGACGCCGGTCTCTCCTTCGGTTATAAACTGATGTACATCCTGATAGGTATATGAAGCGCCGATACGTACGGGCAACGTTTCCGGTAGCCAGCGGAGATCGAGCTCGAATCCATCTGCATGCACTTTTCGCAGATTCACCGGACTCCATATTTGAGGATTATCTGCGCCGGGCAGCCATATAATCCGGTCTTCTGTTCTGATCGAAAAGAATCCGGCATCGATAAGCAATCCGCGATCAAACGGAAGATTCCACCGGATACCGGCATCGTAACTTATCGACCGTTCAGGCGTCAGCTCCTCATTTCCGCCCGGTGACCAGTACATATCATTTAATCCGGGTGCTTTGAAATTACTACCCACCGATCCCCTGACGAGAAACCGGTCGTATGCAAACGGTTGTACCGTACCTCCAACCTTCCACGTAACCTCTTCGTACAACCTGCGGTCGCCCCCGGCGTGGTTATTGGAAAACCGGTCATATCTGACGGACGGGAAAATCGTCGTTTGCACATTTCCAATTTGCGGCAACGCCCATTCTCCGCTCAAGTATGCCACGGTATTCACCCGTTCGATATCGCCGGTAAGTCCATCTGCATCGACGCTTGCATCACTAAGCTCACCGCCGAACGTAACCATGATATCGGCGATAACTTGGGCATGTACATCAAATGCTGCGCCGAATTGACGGTTGATCGATCTGCTTGTAAAATCCCACGCAGGACTGCTATAGAGTATGTCGCTGTAAATAAAGAATGGTCGAAACTCGAGAACAACATCGTCAGCAATAACACGTGAAAGCGCAATACCGGAATGCACGTGCTCATCTTCCTGCCGGTCGTCGGATTGTTGACCAAAAAAAGGTCCGGGCAGCCCCCGGTCTGCTTGTGAATATCTGGCAAACAATCTGATTGTTGTTTCTTTATCGATGCGTGCCTGACCGTCGAGCGTTGCAAAACTTTGTACGTAGTCGGCATGCTCGCGTTTCAGCGGTTCATTGTCATGATACATATCGATAAATCTGAAATCCCCGTCGGATTGATCCCGGCCGAGCCCAAACGACAAGTCAAACGAAGAAGTGTTGATCCGGCTTCGGACATTCATCCGCCGTAAACCGAACGAACCGCCCCCCGCCTGAAGATCAATAACCGGACGCTCATATCCGACACTTCGTGTAATAATATTCACCACGCCTCCCATAGCATGATTACCGTAAAGTGAGGAAGCGCCTCCCCGGGCAATTTCAATACGTTCGATTCCGCTAAGAGGTATAGTGCTCAAATCAACGAGTCCGTTTTGCGCTGAATTGATCTGAATACCGTTTAAAAGTACTACGGTTTGATCTGCTGCAACGCCGCGCACCGACATGGTCGTGAGCGATGCTCCCGCCCCGTACCTTCGCAGTGTCACCGGCTCTGAGTGTTCAAGTGCATCACCGACGGTCAAACCGCCCCGTCGTTCGAGATCGGCGCCTGTAATATAGGATACCGGTACAGGCGACCGCCACGCAGGCAATTGTGTTCGCGTAGCAGTAACGACTATGTCATCGAATGCAACGTGAAGCGACGGCTGCATCTCCGCAGTCAGTGTATCCGCGTCATCTGTGATTGCATATCCTGTTGCAATGACGGCAAATAATAAAAGTATTATCAGAGTAGGTCTAAAACTAAAAGTAAACCGCATGAGTACCTCCCGTGTTGAAATTGGTCAGTTTTTTACCGGTACTTCCTGCGCCCGCAATGCGGGTACCCATCGCTGTGCGAGAGCAAAACTGCCGAAGAGCAAGGTCACATACACAATATCCCCCGTAAGAGCATTACGGAAAAACGGAATTGCCGCCACATAGCAGGAAATTAGTCCTTCAAGCGTTTTCGGATACATTGCAGTCATCAACCACACACCGAAATTCGTTACGATGAAAAATAGCAACGAACCGGATATGGCAGCAAGAGCGATAGGAGCTACGCGCTGTCGATTCTGTAATAAGAAACCGATCCCGACAACAGCCAGCAGACTTATATACACAAACAGCATAGTGCTGTGAAAACCGATGATCATATCGCTGATGAACATCGCACCAATCGGAATAAGAAATGCTAACCGTTTATCGGTTATATACGCCCCGGCGAAAAGTGCAATTGCCGTAAGCGGCACAAAGTTCGGCGGGTGCGGCAGAAAGCGGAATAATGCTGCAACCCCGATGATGGCAACGATGATGAGAAGTTTTGTTTTGTTCATGATGATTCTCCATTTGTTAGGTTAATAGTTATTGGTTATTTGTTAATCGTTTGGTGTTAAATCGCAAAATCCAAACTGACCTCTTCGTTCAATAATGCCGGTAGAATAATTCACCGGTTGTTGAAACCCGGGTCCGTGATATACGAAGGTGTGAAATTCGCCATGCTCACCGCCCGGATCCACACCATCGGGCAGCGAATCTATTACACGTTTGTCTATAGTTTTACCTAAAAATGATTCCGGTAGTTTTTCCGTATCGATACAAACAATGACCGATTTGTATCCGCTGTTCAGAAAATCTTTCATAAGCTGCGCTGTATCTTTTTTCCATATAGGATAAACAGATTGCAATTGTGTACGTGCAATAAGATTTTCACGGTACGCTTTCACATCCTCAAGAAAGACATCACCGAATGCAATTGTTTTCACACCGAGAGCGGGATAAATCGATAATGCTTCTATCATACTTTTTTCATACGTCTCATTGTTTGCATCTTTCGGGATATATACTTGATGTAATCGAATGCCCAACGATTCCGCCTGCCGTTCGAGCAAAATTGTTCGTACTCCATGCATACTGATGCGGTTGTATCCTTCCGTTATTGTAGTTAATAAAGACACAACCTCATACGAATTATTTTGCTGCAATTCCCGCAGCGATAGTATACTATCCTTTCCGCCGCTCCATGATAACACACATTTTTCTATCATTTAGTTGTCCGGTAATCGAAATTAAAAACTGTAAACTCAAAACACGAAACTATAATAAAAAACCCCAGCTTTCACAAAACGGAAAACCGGGGCAAAATAATCAATATACAATAGTAAATAACCAATCATATATCCCCATACCTTTCCCTCGAAAGCTGGACGGAACAACACCGGTAGGTCTCCTGGCTTATGACTGTAACGGAATCACCTTCCCATACCGATCCCACTCCCGACAACAACCGGGAACGCAATCGAAACAGTGGTTGTATGATACCGCGTGTTAGTCAATCACAGTTGCGGGGCAGCTTCCGCATTACACGGAATTCCCTTGTTAATCACGCCTGCAGGCGTGACACCAATGTTGCGTATGTTAAAGAACAAACTTAAACCACAAAGGCTCTAAGTCACAAAGTCTTGCTTATATTAGAACTATTCTTCCTTAAGTTTTTTATGCTCGACCCGTGTTAGCCCTGATTCTACTATACTGTTTTGAACATCATAAACAAAGCCCATCGTTACATCGCCGGCTACCTGAATGACGACCGCTTTCCTCCCATCTTCTTTTAATGATTTGAGCTTTTCAGTCAATTCATCAATATCGACATACTCATCATTGAGGAGTATTTGTTCTTCAGATATTATTTTAATAGCGATCTCTCTATCCGAAGTATATAACTGCTGGCTGCCGGAAAAAATAAGAGCAATGAACAGCAACGTACATAAGATACACTTAAACATATAATCCTCCTCTTGCACAATTATCAATAAATAACTTCGTGTCTTGGAGTCTTCGTGGTTCCACTCCTGAGCGGGAGACGGGGATCGAACCCGCGACGTCCAGCTTGGGAAGCTGACATTCTACCACTGAATTACTCCCGCGATAGTAAGTCAATATAACATTTCGCAGCACAATGGTCAAGGTCAATGTTTATGAAATAAAAACAAATTTTCTTAATTTACCTGTCAACCAAATTCCCATTATGAAGGTCTAATACTATAAATCGTGCTTGCTCCATCTAATACATTATCGCCGGTGGATGAACCTCAACTTATTGCACAAATTAAAGAGGGAAACGGGCACGCTTTCCGGCTTCTGATACAGCAGTACGGCAAGCGTGTATACGATATTGCCTACAACTTTATCGGTAATCATAGCGATACCGAGGATACGGTGCAGGATATATTTATAAAAGTTTACCGGTCGATTCACACATTTCGGGAAGAGTCGGCGTTTACGACGTGGTTGTATAGAATAACGGTGAATACGGCATTGAATAAAACAGCAGCAATCAAAAGAACGCGAAGAAGAATTATCGGGAATGAGTACGACGAAGTATCAAATAGTGTCGATGCTACCATCGATATCGGGCGTTTCGATGTACGCGATAATATTTTTAAAGCTTTAAAAACTCTCTCAAAACAGCAAAGAACTGTTGTGATATTACGACATTTACACGAATTTTCAACCAAAGAAACAAGCTCCATTCTCGGTTGTTCGGAGGGAACGGTTAAAACCCAATTGAACCGGGGGTTGAAAAAATTACACAAGAAATTAAAATACATTATTGACGAAAAACAATGACCTCTCACAGAAAAATCAATATGTTGCTCTATGATTATGTAGACGGGACACTGCCGCTTGAAGAACGGCGGATTGTCGATGAACATCTTGCGTCCTGCAACCGGTGCCGTCGTGATAAAAATACGATTGAGCAAGCAACCGGGTATCTTACGACCGTCAAAGAGAATACCGGGGATTCTTTCGATACAGCATACTGGAATAAGCTTGCCGGATCCATAATAGAAAATCCGCGAAAGCAGCATTCCTCATATCGCAACTCCCCTATTCCCCGTATCGCGTATATCGGTGCAACAGCAATCATTATATCTCTGTTTACTTTCATTTACGTTTATTATCTCCAGGATGGTACTTTCACCGGAAGATATGCCGAGGACCCTGTTGAAAGCGCCGATCCGGTCTTTGAAGAATATGCAGCATTTATTGAGCGTTCGAAAATGCTTTTAACGGGATTTATGAATGCCGAACCGTACAATGGAAATATCGATATATCCGTAGAACGGACCGTGGCAAGGGAGCTTGCCGATGATACCCGGCAGCTTCTTGTCTATCCGTTCGATGAGCAGGCCGCCGATTTAATCCATGAACTACAAATAATCCATCGTGAAATTGCAAACATGAATGACGAAGATACGGGAGAAAAATTAGTTTTTTTACAAACTATGATACAGGAGAGAAATTTACTGTTCCGAATCCGTATGGAAGAAATAATTATTCAAAACGATCTCGAAATTCTTGCAGGGTATGTTTACCCGGGAGAGTAATGTATGAAAAGATATATAATGCTATGGCTCGTTTGCGCAACAATTACCGGCGTACAAATCCTGTATGCAGGTCAGGAAAACGAGCGCGAACGCACGGCGTTCAATGAGGGGTATTCAATGGTGTTGAACAAGCAATGGCAAACCGCCGTTGAACATTTGCAAACATTTATTAATAATTATCCGGAGAGCCGTTATACAGACGATGCAGCGTACTGGCAGGCATACGCGCTGAAACATATCGATAGAGAAAAATCCGCCGAGGCATACCGGAGCTTCATCGAGCAACATCCCGGAAGCAAATACATCGATGATGCGGTCGCGGATTTAAGCACTCTTGAACAAACCAGGCACACTCAATCGTTTGACCCACATACGATCGACAGACAAATTCTCACCCTTCAATCACTGATGCACAAAATCGACAGTTCTATACACCGGGCAGAAAGAGCACGATGGCAAGCAGAAAGAATAGAACACCGGGCGCATAATATGCGATTCCGGATGGAGAATTTAACAAGACAAAAGAAAATAGAAGGTCAAAATCAATTAAAAATCGAGAGCATACACGCACTCACACGCATTTCACCGGACGAAGAGACCTTCGAAATGCTTCGAAGAATTATTTTGAATGAAGAAGAGCAAAAGGAAGTTCGCCTCTCCGCATTGTATTCGCTTCCGCGATTCAACGAATTTCAAGTAAGTCCCTTACTGTATACACTAATTGAAGATGAGACCGACGAAGAAATTCGTATGTTCGGAATTCAACAGCTTGCACAAAATAAAGATGCACACACAGCACGGAGTCTTGAGTTGCTGAAGAACATTGCCTTCGATACAACGGCAAAAAGGAATATCCGGGAGATGGCTTTCTATGCTTTATCACAATTCAAACATCACAATATGACGGCGGTTTTAGAAGAAATGTTGGAACGGGAAGACGATATCAACCTACAACATTTTGCCATTTATCATCTCGGCAAGATGGAGGGAACAAATTCCGATAAACACTTCAACTTGCTACAGACTATTTTATTGAACCGAACACTTAACAAACAACTTCGATTAGCAGCACTGCATGCACTCACCAAACTCGAACATCCCGGAACGGGAGAGATGCTGATTAACCTTTTCAATACTGAGGACGATGAGGATATGCGTATGAATCTCCTTCATCATTTACAAAGAGGAGACCATATCGACAAGTATCAATATGCCGACTTGATTAAAAAGCTTGCACTCGACACGGAGGAAACCAGAAATGTCCGGCTCACCTCCCTGAATGCACTTCTACGTCTTGATGATGACGAAAAAATCAATACTCTCCTACGGATCGCAAAACACGATCGGGATAAAGAGATGCGGCATTTCGCAATCATCGCTTTGACGAGAATGGATAAATCACTTTCCTTTCAAACCTTGACGGATTTAATGGATATCCCCGAAATGCAGAATCCGGCCACTTTCGGCGTGCTGCTTCATTCAATTGCATCTATCGGCGCCGGCGAATCGGTCGATATACTTGCACACGTTGCACGGACACATGAAAATTACGAGATCCGCCGGTATGCAATCAGAATGCTCGGCAACATCGGCGGCGAAAAAGCACGCGGGGTACTGTATGAGATACTTACACAATGAAAATTTTAAGGAGAAAAATCACTTTTTCCCGTATTATTACCGAAACTTTTTCCCTTAAATTACGTCTATATAATATCGGACAAAATACTTCGAAATCAATACTTTTCTTTAAAAATTTTAATTCAACCAACCATAACCGAAGGAGAATGCCATGCGAAACGTGCTCATGCTTTCCCTGTTGCTGCCGTTTCTACTCCTCGCCGAAGGACCCGTCGAAATCCATCCGGAAAAACCTGAACCCGGAAGCAAGATCAGCATACTTTACAACCCCACGGCAAAGGACGCCGCTATTGTAAATTCTGAAAATATATCTCTCTACGCACTCTTCTGGCCGGACGGCGACGAACTCTATTTTCAGGAATATGAAATGGAGAAACGCGAATCTAAGTGGAAAACTACGATCGTGC
>PWYR01000074.1 GCA_003567775.1 Ignavibacteriales bacterium
AATCAACAACTAACGAGAAATGAGCGACTAAAAAAGCATAAAGAACCTGCGGGCCCCGCTGTACGTTTTAGCCCCAAATCTGGCTTGGCACGTGCATATCGTTGCCTGGCAATCACTTACATTAGTTAGCATGAAGAAGAATCCAAACACATCGCGAACAAGACAGTTTCAGGCCGACCAATTCAGAAATGAACAGGCGTGATAAGGTCGAAAGATGGCGCTACTTTTTTGTCCCTACTCTTCTTCGTGAGGGCGGATAACCCTTCCCGCCTCATGAATCATTCGTTCGCATCTTCTCTGTATTGGCGAATAAGCTCTTTTGCAGATGCAGCCGATCTCGGTCGCTGAATAGTTTCTGCTACTTTCTCTGCTCGATTGAAATCCTCCTCTCTTACCAATAGGTGCACGAATTGAAATTTTAGATCGTCGTCATCGGGATTTTCAGCAATAGCATTAGTATAGTACTCCACCCCAGAGCGTAAACTTATCAATTTATCCCTCTTCCCCTCTCCAGCGAGGCCGTTGTAATCAGTGAGAATAGATTCCCGCAGTATTTCCAGTGCTTTACTGGAGCAATCCTCAGGGGCAATATTGAAATCCACACCATGTTGCATGTAATGATCCACATCCAAGAAACGCACCTTAATATAATTACGCAATTCCCGGTAGGACAGCCATCGTCCAACCTCAACGCCGGCTAAAAACAGAATAACAGAAGCAAGCACTGTTACAGTCACACTTCGAACATATGGCGGTTTAATAATCATATCCTTTCCTGAGATACTTTTACTGGAGCAATATAATGTGGCGGATGTAATCCGCTGGTTGTGCCGTCTTTCTCGCCGATTTCCAGTGTGTGAGAAGGATGACCAACGACGCTAAGCTGATCAGGGCAATAATGGTTGACGGCCACATGCTGTAGGTAGCTTCAAAGGTCATCCCCTCCGATTCTTCGATAAGTTCCGGGTACCTCAGATGAAAAGTCCACGCATTGATGTGGCCGACGAGTCTGTAGATGAAGTCAATTATCAGGATCACGGTCGTCAATGTCCACGACCAGGGCTTTGTCATCATCAGGCCAACGCCCGTAATCACCTTTGCAATCGGAAGGATTGGGGTGAAGACGAAAAGAAGGAAGATATAGAGGGGATGACAATCTGCAAGGAGCTCACCGTGCGCAATCCATCTATAGATGCTTATGAACACAGATGAATCGCGGGCGAGGACGAATGCGCCCGTTATTACGGTGACGAACCCAACTATGCGAATCAGCTTCATGTCATTTCAGGCACGTTAACAATGAGCGGCCTGCGGTATGCTCTATTGTCTGGTCCGAATCCGTTTTCTCATTTCGTCAACCACTACCCCCGGCAGCTTAACCTTCTTAATGGCCCAGTCTACTATCTCTGGGTGAATAAAATTGCTCGACTGTGTCCATGTTTTCCAATGTCTATATGTGATCCGGTGGCGATTCCGCGACCCAAAGTTGAAGTTTCTCCATACAAGTGCCGGCCTGAGATCGGGGTGTTTTGTTGTATCAAGCACGATTTCAAGAAAACCGTTCTTGTCGAGTCGGAATCTGGCTCTATTCTTAAATATTTCGTCACTCTGACTGTATTTCAGCTTTGCTGCCTCATCGTCACACAACACGTCATCATCATGCGGAAAGAAGAAGTCATGGCAGAATCGCCTTATTTGCAAAACTGTGTGGTCAAGATGGAACAGTTCGTCTCCTTCGGCATATCGCGGGAATGTGAAATAGCGGTTAGGACCCTGTTCGTTGATGTACGATACAAACTTGCTGGCTCGTTCAGAAATGCGCATGCCCAGCCGATTGATGGCCTTTGCCTCTGCGAGCGCAATACATATATTATGATTCAAGTGCTTAGTCGGCAAGTCGTGAAAGAGCAATATTGCCTTCAGGTACTTTTCGATCGCCTGAAGCGACATCCACATAAATTGTTCAGTTAAGCGGTACCTATGAAGTATGCGGGCACTGATGTAGTCTCTGTCGGCAGTATCGCGGAAGCTGCGCGTGATAAAAAAGCCGCGTTGAGCCCGTTCTATGGCAAGATCACTCATATTATCATTCGAACGTGTGCGCCCAGCACGGGCGCGTTGTAAATGGGGTGAAAGTCCCCTGTAGGAGGACCATCACATGAAAGTGTGAAAGAACTACTACGCGAAGCCAACGTCGGAAGAGTAACCGACCGGCGGGAGGAAGGCCAGCGGAAAACGGCGGGCCGGCGGACAGGAACCGCATACGAAGGCCGGCCACAATCTGCGTACGCTGTGGATCAATCTCCACTACGGGCGCGCAGGCGGATGCCTACCACCTTTCCCGCTCCGTCACGCATTGGATAGGCCCATACGCCGTGCGATTCAGCCCAGGCGGCCTGTAAATCGATCGACGCGGCTACGGACGCCTTCAGACTGGTCGCAAGGCCGTACAGGCTCTCTGAGTCGGTTTGTGCGTTCCAAGACGTTCCAACAGTCACGTTTTAAGCTCATTTCGGACGTCTGCGGACGAAACGAGCCTACTGCAAAAGACGGTTCGACTGCTGGTGTATGTTCATGCCCGGTTGACAACGCTTCCGCACTTTGTGCACTTCCACACTTTGCTCCGTTTTCCGCCCATAAACAATGCACCGATACAGATGAGTGGACCTATGACCCATCCGATGACAGGAATAGCAAATGTGATGATAACACCGACACAGAGGGCAATAAGAGCGAGGACAAGACCCGAACAGTTGCCACTGCTAACAACGGTCTTTCTCATTTTTCCGCCACACTGTTGACAGGTGGGTATTCCGGGTGTTTGTTTGTCTTGAGGTGGTGCTGACTGCTTAATTGGCTTGCCGCCTTTAAAGAACTCTCCGCAGTGCTTGCATTTAACTGCCGAACTGAGAATCACCTCGCCACAGAAAGGGCAGTTTTTTGTTTGTTTTTTGGGCGGAAGATTAGGTGGGGCATGTACTTGCGGGCCTGGTTGTGAAGGCGACTCCTCTGCATGGTTAGGCTGATTACCCGGAATGAGAATAGTGGTATTGCAGGAGGGGCAAGCTGTTGTTTCTCCACTCATTTCGTCAGGAGCCTCAAGCGACTGCTCACAGTGCGGACAATTAAAACTCAAATCGCTCATGTTTCACCTCAGGGGAACGTCGGATTAACGGGATCGCATTTCCTCCATGATTGGGGCAATGGCTTCATTTAATCCGTGTATATCGAATGACGTGGTTGCAGGGGATTCACCGTATGGGGTAAGCCGGACGACCAAAGACTCCGCATTCATCAGAGAGCGCACAAATTGCCGGGCATCTCCGGGAGCAAATATGGCCTTACGGTCTGTTGATATGCTCCATTTCCTGGTGACGGGTTGTTGGCGTCCGATACGTACTGTCACATCGGTTGAATCAGAACCAAGAAACAGCGGGTATGTTATGTAGCACTCAAAATCCCCCTCTCTAAATCTTATTATCATCATCGGGGTGCCTTCTCGGAATCCTGTCCCAACTGGTGCTTCGGCATCGAGCGAAAGGTAAAAGCTCTTGGAATCATCCATCGGGGAAGTGTCTGTACGCAACCTCCACTTGCCGGAGCCATCAGTCACGCTTGTTGTTGGGCTTGCCACTCCCAACCGCTCGGCGAGAGTATCGTAGGCCGCCAATCGCTCGACCTCATTCCGGATTTCGGCGCATCGCGCAATCTCTCCCTGAATATCTTGAGCCGATGCGAAACAGCCTGACGCAATCAGAACCACCATTGCGTATCGTGTCATCATGGTACTTCTCCTTTGTCGAACGTTGTTGAACAAAGCCGCGGTGGCCCTGTTCAACCAATGCGGCAACTTATAGCGCGCTTCCCGGCGGCGGGGCAACCCCGAAACCTCCAAACGTCTCCGAAGCGCCTAAGACCTCGGAGGACTCTTGGCCCGCCGCAGGCTTTGATTTCTTCGCAGCCTTGGTTTTTGGCCCCGCGGAACCTCCACTCTTGGACTTCGATTTCTTAGTGACCTCAGCTTTCGATTTCTTCGTAGCCTTGGTTTTTGGTTTCTTCGTACCTTTCGTCGTAGGTTTTTTTGTACCCTCAGTTTTAACCTTAGGTTTGTTTTTACTCCCTTTTGGTCGTCCCATATTCTCCTCTTTCTTAAGCTCGATTAGTTGTGTTGAAACATCAATATAAAGTCCCTTTGGCTTACCCAACGGGGCATGTGTACTTTACCCTTCAGAAGTCCGAAAAAAAAAGCGCGAGCGAAGCGAGCGCTATTTATCATGAAGGGCGTTCTTTAACTTGCTGGCGCTGGCGTGTTTTATTATTTGGGTATAGTCTTAAACTGTGGGCTCCGCCCACAGTTTAAGACCGTATGTAAAACATGTCAAGCCGTTAAATTAATGCACTTCTGTCGATTTTTTGCATATACCAGGATTCTAGTGTATGCTTAGCAGTCATATCTGCTTGCAGTAAAGCAACTTACAGAACCACCATGTTACAAAATTGTAACGTTTTTAAATTGAAAGGTGAGACTAGACTTCTAGTCTCACCCCTATTTTGCGTAACCCTGCGTGTGTCAGCAAGTTAGCTCCTAATAGTTCGGCAATTCCTGCAACGTGTTG
>PWYR01000002.1 GCA_003567775.1 Ignavibacteriales bacterium
AATCTCCTTTATGCAGTTGGAATTGGGGCAGCCTACCTGATCGCTGTTATTAATACATTCTGGCCCGATGCGGGATTCGGCGGCGAAGGTGCGGCGTTCTATGAAGCAGCAGCGCTCCTCACCGGTTTCATTGTCCTTGGTCGATATCTTGAAGCCCTCACGCGCGGCAGAGCATCGGAAGCTATCAGACGTCTGATGCGTTTGCAGCCGAAGCAAGCCCGCGTTATACGGAACGGCGAGGAAATGGAAATATCCGCCGATGATGTTGAGATCGGGGATATCGTCGTCGTAAGACCCGGTGAAAGTATTCCGGTAGACGGTATCGTCGAAGAGGGATATTCCTCCGTTGATCAGGCGATGGTAACCGGCGAAAGTATCCCGGTAGAAAAGCGAGCAGGTGATGAAGTAATCGGTGCTACGATGAACAAGACGGGTACGTTTAAATTCCGTGCAACAAAGGTAGGTAAGGAAACGACCCTATCACAGATCATTAAAATGGTTGAGGAAGCACAAACTTCCAAAGCCCCCATACAAGCACTTGCAGATAAAGTGGCGGGTAACTTTACTGTCGGTGTCATCCTCCTCGCTGCCGGTGTGTTTCTCTTCTGGTTTTTCATAGGGTATTTTCTGTGGTTTGTACCGGAAGGTCAATTCATTCTGACCCCATATACATTGGCAGAAGTGGGAGTGTTCGGTTTCGCTGCACTTATTTCAATGACGACACTTATTATAGCGTGCCCCTGCGCGGTCGGACTTGCAACACCTGCAGCGATAATGGCAGGAACTGGCAAAGCGGCAGAAAACGGGATACTGTTTAAAGGCGGCGATGCAGTCGAAGCGGCGTCGAAACTCCAATACATTGTTTTCGACAAAACAGGAACGCTCACAAAGGGACATCCTTCGGTCACGGATCTGGTAACGTCTAATGGCAACGAAGAAGAGTTGCTTATGTTTGCCGCATCGGCGGAATTAGGTTCCGAACACCCTCTCGGCGAAGCTATTGTTCGTGCGGCAAAAGAACAACCTGTGCACCTTGCCGAACCGTCGGATTTTGACGCGATACCAGGGCACGGGATTGAGGCACAGGTTAATGGTTCCAGAATTATACTGGGTAACCGAAAGCTGATGGAACGGGAAGAAATATCATTGGAAGATGTTTCAAACGAAGCTGAAAAGCTTGAATCTGACGGAAAGACCGTAATGTTCGTTGCACTCGATGGCCGGATGCTCGGCGTTATTGCCGTTGCGGATACATTGCGTGAAACGACTAAAGCAGCGATCAGTGAATTGCAATCAATGGGAATTAAAGTTGCAATGCTGACGGGTGACAACAGACGCACAGCGGATGCTATTGCACGTCGCCTCGGTATTGACCGGGTACTTGCAGAAGTTCTCCCCGATCACAAAGCCGAGGAGATAAAAAAACTCCAAAGTGAAGGATATAATGTGGCAATGGTCGGTGACGGCATAAACGATGCGCCGGCGCTTGCTCAGGCCGATGTGGGTATCGCTATGGGGGCGGGCACCGATGTGGCGAAAGAAATAGGCGATGTGATTTTAATAAAAGATGACCTGATAGATGCTATCGCGGCATTGCAAATAGCCAGACGAACGATGAGTCTGACAAGAGAAAATCTTGCATGGGCTTTCGGCTATAACGTACTTGCCATTCCAATCGGTATGGGAGTTCTTTATCCGTTCTATGCCCAGTTAGTAAGTCCGGAACTTGCAGCAGCATTGATGGCGGTCAGTTCCCTATCGGTAATGCTGAATACCCAGCGCATGAAAAAGTTTTTACCGGCAATTCGAAAGCGGTTTAAAGATACGTCGGAGAAAGCTGAAGCGGTTCCGGCGTTTGCCGAAGGTACGTGAAACTTGTTAAAAGTTATTTGTTATCGGTTAATCGGGAAAAATTCTGATCCAATCACCATTAACAAATAACTATTAACAATTAACTTTAATAAAGATGGAGGAAACAATGAAAGGAGCAACCGTAATAAAAGTATACAGCGCAGCTATTTATCTTGGTATATCAATTCTTGCCGCGGCGTTATTTATACTTGTAACGCTGGCGGGTGATTTTACCTGGGTAGACAGAATCGGCGGTGCATTCTGGCTCTTCATCCTCTTAACTATTGCGCTCATGCCGGTGGTTATTCCAGCGGTGAAAAAGCGGATGGAGAAAACAGTGTGAACAACGTTCGCATGTGTATGTTATCATGTCAATGACAGACAAAGTAATTTCCAAACGAAGTGTGGATCATTTTCCAGTTGATTATGGCATAATGAATGGCTGGTTAACAAGTATTATTTGCATTATCACCGTTTCTCGTAAGGGCGATTCATGAATCGCCCTTACGAGAATAGCTTTTTTGACGCCCAATATCTGTAGCAATAACAACCCAAACTAATCCAATCCGCTACGTAGGAGCGGCACATACAAGTTGCGCACCTAACGGCGCGCATGCAAATTATGGAGTGATGTTTGTGCTACAGATATGGCACGTGTGACGTTGTGCATGGGTTTTTCTATTAATCGTATTATGGATTATCAAGGTTTCAATATTATGATTTCATACGACATCGTAAATGATCCGGTTTGCAAAATGGATGTCAAAAAACCATTGGCATATTATTTGACCCGCTACCGGGGCACCACCTATTATTTTTGCTGTTCACAGTGTAAAGCAATGTTTGAGAAAAATCCTGAAAGATATATAAACGGTTAGTTTCTATATATGGAGGAAAATACATGTGCAGTTTATTCGATTTGTATGGTACGGAATTATATTTACAATTATCAGTTTTAATTATTATGCAACGGGGGAAGAAACGAAATCCCGTAATCAGCCATGGGATTTTAACATTGGGTTGGGTTTCAGTATGACATCGGGCAATAACGATACCTATACGTTGTCGATTGAAGGCGATGCCCGGAAACAATGGCGAAGGTTCAGATATAAGAGCGACTTTAGCATTCGTTACGGAACGACACAGTATGTAAGCGGAGGCCCGAGAATCGTCTCAACAAACAACTGGATATTTTCCTCCCGCCTTGATTGGTTTCTTAGCGGAAAACGTGATAATTTTCTTTTTGTGGTTGTCATCCCCGAAGGGAACGAGTTCCGGGGATTCTGGTGGAAGGTAGCCACGCAGGGAGGTTTCGGTTACCGCTTCTTCGGTGAGCAAAAGAACATCGACCTCACCGTTGCAGCAGGATTCGACTATTCGTACGAAGAACCTGTCGTTAACGATGTCCCGCCGGATCAAATATTGACATCCGTTATAAAACCGGAACTTGAGTGGGAAATACTTCCGACGGTCAGGCTGTCGCAACGTCTCTCCTTCTGGAATGATCTGCGAGACGGGAGTGAATATAAATTCGATTCAAGATTTCTTCTCGACATTGTGCTCACCGATACATTCTCAATACGCACCTCGTACCTCCTCAATCACCGGCACAACCCCCGACTGATACGTGAACGTGACAAGTACGGCAATACGACAGACAACCGTATTCCGGCTGAACGGACAGACCACAGCTTTACAACCTCGATAGTTTTGAGTTTTTAAACAATATTCTTCACACTGTAGAATACTCTTTAATTGCCGAAACCTATCTCTCTTCTCTTCTTTCGTTTTTTAGCCATTTTCCCAAAAACAGAATGGTATGATTATTGTAATTTCTGTAAGTAGAAACAGCAAAGTTTCGATAAGATAACTAAAAAGGAATAATAGCATGCACGGTGACTTCGACTATGGACTTTGGATAATGGTAGCGTTCAACATCGCTATCTTCGGTGGATTCGCTCTCGGATTTATCCGTCCGAAGAAGAAGTATGAATGGCGCACAATGGGCGTCTTCGGAGCATTCATCGTGGCGTTGTTTACGGAGATGTACGGGATACCTCTGACGATCTATATTCTCATTTCAGTGTACGGCGATACGCTCGGCGTGGCTAATCCGTTCGAGCATCTGAGCGGACACCTTCTCGGTACGCTGCTCGGATTATCCAATGCCGGGAAATTACTGATATGCCTCTTCGGAGGTGTTGTTATGGCAATCGGATTACTGATAATGGCGCGGGGATGGAGACTGATCCATCAGGCAAAAGGTAATCTTGTAACAAGCGGCATCTATGCTTATATGCGGCATCCGCAGTATTTCGGGTTGTTTCTTTTAACCACCGGGATGCTCATTCAATGGCCGACGTTCTTGACGATAGTGATGTTCCCGATTCTGATATTCGCATACTACCGTCTGGCAATGCGCGAGGAAAGGCAAGCGCTTGAACAATTCGGCACCGCATATTCGGAGTACAGGCAAAGAGTCTCGGCATTTATTCCGAAACTAAAATAAATTCATAAACAAAGTAATAATTATATCGTTGAGAAATACTCAAAAGATTCCCGGCAAATAATCAATAAACAATAATCAATAATAAATCAAAGCCGGAGGATGCCATGAAAGAAATAAAAGCATATATTCGACCGGAACGAGTAGATAATGTTGTCAAAGCTCTCGAAGAAGCTGGCTTTTGCTGCATGACGATCGTCAATGTTTCCGGATTGGGTCAGTTTACAGATCCCAAAAAAGCAAAA
>PWYR01000006.1 GCA_003567775.1 Ignavibacteriales bacterium
AAAATCCCTGAAAGTCGATTCAGTGCTTATGGGTAGCTTGAGAAGTGCCGCGAAAAGACTCCGGATTAATGTTCAGTTGACCGATGTAAAGGAAGATTATATCATATGGTCTGAACGCTATGATCGTGTGATGGAAGATATTTTTGAAATTCAGGACGAGATTTCGCAAGCGGTTGTAGATGCATTGAGGGTCGAGCTTGTAGGAGAAGAGAAAAAACGACTCAAAAAACGTAATACAGATGATGTCGATGCATATAACCTCTATTTAAAAGGCCGGTATTACTGGAATCAGCGAACACCAGAAAGCATACAAAAAGCGAAACAGTATTTCGAACAGGCATTGGCGGAGGATGAGAATTATGCACTGGCACATTCCGGCAAAGCCGATTGTTTTGGTTCACTCGGGATTTTCGGCGGCGTCTCTCCTCAGGAAGTATTGGAGGAAGGAAAAAATGCAGCTTTGAAGGCACTTGAACTTGATCCTGATCTTGCTGAAGCCCACACATCGCTGGCGTTTATTGAAGCGGTGTATAACTGGAAATGTGATTTTGCAGACAGGAAACTGCAACAAGCCAAAAAGCTTGACCCGAAGTATGCAACGGCACCTTTCTGGCGAGCTGTATTTGTGCTTTCACCGACCGGACGGCATGATGAGGCATTGGCCGAAGTACATCTTGCAAGGCGTCTGGCCCCGACTGTTGCGTTTATCGATAGCGGGTTGGCATTTGTTTATTTCTTTGCACATCAATTCGATGAAGCGATTCGACACGCAAAGCAGACGCTCGAACTCGATCCCGATTATCATTATGCAAACTGGATATTAGGCAGGGCTTTGGTGCAAAAGGGTGAAGTGCAGAAAGCTCTTGGTGTATTCGATAAATTAAAAGATGAAAATATGAAACAGGGAAGTATTGGATATACCTATGCCGTCGCGGGAGAAAAAGAAAAAGCATATAAGATACTGAACGGGATGATAAAAAGCGATATGCCGTATTATATGACAGCGTACCAGATTGCAGTGATATATGCCGGCTTAAATGAACGAGATGAAGTTTTTAAGTGGTTGAACCGGGCGTACGAAGTGCACAACCCGCTGCTTGTTATTATTTCCGTAGCTCCGGAATTCAACAACGTACGCAATGATAGTCGCTGGAAAAATTTGATGAACCGAATGGGATTGCCCGGATAATGAATTCGGTATTATTCGTACAGTATACATTTGAGGTTGTCCTCCGGTAAGGGAGATTCATGAATCTCCCTTACCGGAATGGCGAAAACTACATATAAGCGGTAGTTTCAATCTTCATCATGATGCATTACAATACTTTTTGGACAACCCCAAGTTACCGTAGACGTTCCACTTCTATCAGCAACAAGGCGATATCACGCCGGCTGGATATTCTGATTTACGTGGAAAAAATTATCCGGGTCATATTTTGCTTTAATTTTCTGTAGCCGGCTGTAATTATCTCCATACGTCGCTTTGATACGGTCCTGCCCCTCTTCCATCATAAAATTGATATAAGCCCCGCCGAGCGTATAGGGGTGAACTGCTTCCCAGTAGTTCTTTGCCCATTTTGATATAACATCCACGTTTGCCGGATCGGGATCGACGCCCGCTATTACCATCGACCAGTTGGCATCCCGGTGATTCCAGGTAGTTTCTTCTTTCCCAACTCTATGTGCTGCCGCGTCTACCGGATACAGATGCATTGTCGAATACATTGATGGTACTTCGGAAAACTCCACATGCTTTTGAATAGCTTCATCCGGGATCTCACGGACGAGATCTCCCTTCCAGTAAAACTGTAAGCCCGGTGCATACAATTCGTCGAACATGCTTTGAAGTGTAGGGTAAGGCAGCGGCTCCACAAGCTCAAGAATCGGTTTTGCGACATCACGTGCTTCTTGAAGGAACGGCTGTGCTTCATCTTCAGAGGAGGTGAAACACCATAATAGACCGCACACTTTTTTCCCGTGTAGTTCTTTCGGGAACGGGTCGCCGGCGGGAACTTCAGCCGTCAAATAAAAAGCGTAGACATCTTCCGGTGCATTCGGCAGCCACTCTCTGTACCACCGGAGTGTTTTTTCGAGTTGATCGATTGACCAGAACATCGGTCCTGCAACGACCGTGTGTACCGGATGCAGTTTATATTCAAACGTAGTAACTACTCCGAAGTTACCTCCTCCGCCGCGGAGTGCCCAGAAAAGATCGGCATTCTCATCTTTATTTGCACGCACCATTTCACCGTTCGCCAGTACAACCTCTGCACCCACAAGGTTGTCGATCGTCAGCCCGTATTTACGGGTAAGATACCCGTGCCCTCCGCCGAGCGTAAGTCCGCCCACACCGGTTGTAGACATAATGCCGCTGACAGTCGCCATCCCGTGCTCGTGGGTAGCTTTATCTACATCTCCCCATGTACATCCTCCCTCCACCTGCACCGTTTTGGTATCCGGATTTACTTTAATTCCCTTCATTTCCGACAGGTCGATCACCAATCCATCGTCAACCAAACTGAGTCCCGGTCCGTTATGGCCTCCGCAGCGGATAGCGGTGTCAAGCTGGTTTTCCCGGCCAAACTTAACGGCGGCGATCACATCCTCGGTATTAGTGCATTTAGCAATCAATTGGGGGCGTTTGTCGATCATCCCATTATAAATTGCCCGGACTTCGTCGTACGCGCCATCTTTTTGGGTGATCAACTCTCCCTGAAATGTAGACTCCAGTTGGGGTAATATATCCCCTATAGCTTTTTTCATATATCCTCCCGATTTAGTTTAAATTTAAATAAAATACAGTCTGTAACTACATTAAGCCGGAAAAAAGATTGAATTCTATCATTTTACGGTAAATTATTTTCTCGACCGCACCATGTCAGCAAAAACAGGAACTTTCAGGCAGAATGATAGGATCTAAGCATGTTTCCGGCTTAATAGTAATAGTAGCATTCTTCAGCAATATTTAGCAATCTTTTTAAAAATACGACTTGAGATAATCGTGTATTACTTAACCACTGTTATACCTGGAATAGTTCCATTCTTAGTTGAAATTCAAACGACAGTCATCTAAGGTTTCTTCGTTATTTATGCTGCTGTCGATTTCGGATTACGTATCGTTAGTAATGCATTCATCAAACTCTTCATCTGTCCATACCCTTTTATACGGATAAACCGTTTCTCTGCTTCTATGAGCCCCGATGCAAGCCAACGCTCTATCTGCCTCCCATTCTTCCAATACTTTACATTACGGGTGTGATGACGAACCACAGATATAACCGACTCAACCAAGTTCGTTGTCTGTAATGATCTACGTAACGTACCATCGATGCCCAATCGGTGAAGCGTTAACGTGTCATCCAACCCTTCACGTAAGCTACGAGCCGCTGACGGATTGATTTGTTCGAGGTCCTCTGCTATTCGTAACAAGTGGTCCTTTGCATCATCAAATGATAGCATGTTATATGCTTCATTCATCCGTTGTTTTATGCGGTACCTATCAGTAGCCGACAATAGATCCAATACATTCCGCTTCTTATGAACCGTGCATCGTTGTACGGGTGCGTCGCTTCCGAATACATCGGTTATTGCACCCCGTAGCGCCTTCGATCCATCGATGACGAAAAGCATCGGGTGGTCAGGATCAAGTCCTCGATCAATAAGATCATTCACCAGACCCGTGACGACACTCTTATTCTCGGTCGATCCCTGCCACAGTCCTAAAATATGCTTAACTCCTTGTATATCAATACCTAAAGCGATTACAACCGTCCGTCCACCGACGCATATGCCGTCGATCAATACAACCGATATATCAAATTTCTCCAGCCTGCGTTCGACTAACTCTTTTAGTTGTACTTCCGTTGCATTCATCATGTGACGACTGAGTGATGCTGAGCTGATTCCATAGCCCTTCAAAAAGCTTCTGACTCCCTCGCGATAACGACGTGTGCTAATACCCCGAATTAAATCAGTATAGGCTCGTTGGGCTAGATCGGTCATTTTCGTAAATACTGAGTGCGTCTTCAATGAATATGACTTCATACTCCCGCGTTCAACTACCCGCGGTATCTTACTTGATACTTTCCTCCCATTCAGGATGATATGACCTGGATTTGTACCTCCCCGGACATATTTTCTATCCGGGTTGTGTTTATACCGGATTCCTACGATCTCCTCTCGTTCGGCCTCCATCATCATTTGCATCGTAAGTAGCGCTAAACCCTCTAATTCGGCTTCAAGAGACTTCTGAGTATCGATAAGAATCGATTCGGTCATCTCCAGCACCCGGTTCTCCAACGTGGTTCGATATTCTTCCAGTGATTTGATTTTTCGGTGTTGGTTTACTACATTGTTTGTACCCATGGTGACAGTCCTTTCTTGTTGGTGAATAAATTGCGAGTTTAATCACCTTAGAATAACTGTCGCCTGGGACTTTTTCAAGTCCGAATTTCAACTAACTTTGAAACAATTCCAAAAGAAGTGATAATCCTAAACATTTTCCAGGAATACGATCATACATAGATCAATTTAAAGATAGAATTACTTGTCGCGAAGTGAAAGATGGTAAACACTCATTATATTCACTTCAC
>PWYR01000073.1 GCA_003567775.1 Ignavibacteriales bacterium
ACACTCTCGGTCGTTTTTCTGCTCTGGCAGTAAACTATACCGCTTTCATCTCTTCGTTGATCGAGAAATGTTAAAAGTTGTTGATACGCATCGGATTTAGGAAGAACACGGTAACTAAGATTGGGCCTATTAAAACTTGCGATATAACTTTTTGCATTCCGCAGTTGTAAATGTTTGTGTATATCGGCGCGTACACGTTCGGTTGCGGTAGCGGTCAACGCCATCATCGGAACGTCAGGCATTAGCGTACGCAACTTTACGAGCTGCCGGTACTCGGGACGAAAGTCGTGGCCCCATTCGCTGATGCAATGTGCTTCATCGACCGCTATAAGTTCGATGTTCCAATTTACAACGCCATCCAGGAAATGAGAAAGCAATGCGCGTTCCGGCGCGACATAGAGTAACCGGTATTCGTTTTTACTCAATCCGATTTGTCTCTTCCGGGCTTCTGTCTGCGTCAGCGATGAATTGATATATGTCGCATCGATTCCGCCTGCAAGCAGCGCGTCGACCTGGTCTTTCATCAATGAAATAAGAGGAGAGATTACTACGGTGAGCCCCGGACGCACAAGAGCGGGCAATTGATAACAGAGCGACTTTCCGCCACCCGTCGGAAGCAAGACGAATACATCCTTACCATCAAGCGAGTCGCGAATGATTTCCTCTTGCAGCGGTCGAAACGATGTAAAACCGAAATACCGTTTCAGTAACGGCAGTAATGACAACTGTTTAGTATGCACGGGAATTTGTTTTGTTGATGAACAGGAACGCTTAAATATAAAATTTTTAGGGAAAAATGCAAATTTTTAATATAGTAACAAATTAACAAAGCTCAATTATTAATTCCACCGCTTACAGCAGGAATTATATATATTTCATCTACATTATTCAACTGCGTGTGTAATCCTCCTGTATATTTAATGTTTTCCTCTCCGGCAAATATATTGATATGTTGCCGCACTTCTCCCTGCTCGGTCATTATCCTGTCTTTCAATCCGGGATACCGTTGCCACAATAAACCCAATGCTTCGCCGACGGTACCCGGCTTCACATTTATAACAACATCGGTCTGTCCATCGGTAAATTCTCTTAACGGACCCGGAATAACAAATGTTATAGACATTTATTTTCCTTTTCGTGTAGAGCGGGCGGGTTTCTTTTTGGTTTGTTTTTTAACGGCTCTCCTTTTTGTCGTTACTTTCTTTGCTTGTGTTTCACCATTCACTACCGTTGCTTTTATACACGTAACGGGAGGTAAATCATCAATTATCAATTTCCATGAATTACCGTTATTAGCAGAACCGTACACCTTACCGCTGCGTGTCCCGAAATAAACTCCTGCTGGATCGAGTGAATCGGCATCCATGCCGTCTCTGAGGATGGTTTCATAAGCCCCTTTCTGCGGCAACCCGCGTGTTAGGGGTTTCCAGGTTTTTCCGGCATCTTGCGTTCGGTAGACACGGAGTTTTGCGTCCGGCACACAGCGCATCTCATAATCCAAAGGAATGATGTAAAACGTATCCGGATCATGCGGATGCGAAATGATGGGAAAACCAAAATCGGAAGGAACGCCGTTTGCCATATCCTCCCATGTCTCCGCCGCATTAAAGCTGCGAAAGAGCCCGCCGTGATTTTGCAGAAATAATCTGTCGGGTTGCGACGGATGCATTGCAACTTTATGCACACACTGTCCGAACTCCGGATATTTATCGGGAAGGAATTCCGCGCTCACACCATTGTTTTTCGCTTGCCACGATTTTCCGCCGTCATCGGTGCGATACACGCCGCCGGTGGAGATAGCAACATGCATTTTATTGTTATCAGTTGGATGAGGCAAAATTGTATGCAGACATAATCCACCGGCGCCCGGCTCCCATCGTGCACGGTGCGGATGATCGTGTAATCCCCGAACCAGCGACCAAGTCTTACCTGCATCCTTCGATTCAAACAAAGCAGCCGGCTCTACTCCACAATACAACACATCGGGTTCATTATCACGGCCCGGTACGATCTGCCAGATTTGTTTAAGAGATAATCCGGTGTCTTCCGGAAATTTTAAATTTGCCGCTTCAGGTTTAGTCCAGTTCATCCCGAAATCATCACTGGAACAGAGTACCGTCCCGTAAAACGGGCTTTGCGGAGCCGCCCATACATGCTGCCGACCCGCCCGACTGTCATATGCCAGTGCATAAACCACCTCACCGGGGAAATGCGGTCCGGATACTTTCCATCGTTGTCGTGCTGCAGTTGATGATAATAAAAATATCCCTTTCATCGTCCCGATCATTAAAAGCACATCGCCGGGTTTAGGGGAGATGTTTCCGGTGGTTTGCATGGGATGGCTCCTTTATATGTTAGATGTCTGTATGTACCGGTTGTTAGCGATTGGAAGAAATTTGAGAAATATTTTTGAGAAGTGCAAGAGATAGGCCGAGAAAAAATAAAAAATCCCCGCGGGCGAAACCCGGCAGGGATTTTTAATACTCCATTACTCCATCATTCCACTACTCTATCACTCCGTCATCCCACGTCCCTACTCCTCCTTCCGCTCCGGCACATCCAATCCCGTCTTTGTGGTTATCGTTTCGAGTCCATGTCCACCGGGACCTGTTTCAGTACGCCAGAGCATGTACGAGAAAAACAACCCGAGGGATGCAAGTGCAGTGAATATCCACATACCGTAAGCATATCCTTCCGGGTTATCCGGACTTGCCATAGCCCGATCGTTTGTGAAACCGATTAGCCACGGAACAAACGCCATTCCCACTTGCTGGCAAAGCGTCATCAGTGCATATCCTGTACCCAATCTTCGCTGTTCTACAATATATGCAACCGAAGGCCACATTATCGCGGGGATAAGTGAAAATGCCATACCGAGCAACAACATAACTACAAGTAACGTTAACGGTATATAGGCGCTCCCAAGGAACGGCAGCACCACGTTGATTTCCGGTCCCGGAGGTGCGTACGTAACTATTAAAAACAGCGGCAACAACACAAGTGAGCCAACCGCCATAAAGAAGGAACGTTTACCTATCTTATCGACGAGTAATCCGAACAAAGGTGTTGCAATCATTGCAGAAATAGGTAACAGGCTGTTGAGCAATCCGGCTGCATCCCGTTCCAGACCATGAGCTTGCTGGAAATAATAAATTGCAAATGCACGGAAGGGAAACACCGTCGAATAAAACACGACACACAGCGCAACAATATACCAATAGGAAGCACTGAATGAATACAGTCCCTTCTTCTCGATCTTCTCGGTTTCGCCGGCTTCACCCAGACTGTATATGCCTTCCGCCCGGTTTTCCATAAACCAGTATAACATAGCACCCGCTACCGAAATACCCGCAACACCCATCGCCAGCCAGAGCGGATCCTGCCAGTTTTCGTATAACGGACGCGCCCAGGATGTCGACCAATCTGCCGAAGCGGAACCAAGTCTCGATATGGTTAAGTTGATACCGAATGCAAAACTTAACTCTTTTCCCTTAAACCATTTTGCAAGCGCCGTCGTCACTGCAACAATCAATGGCTCGGCGCCGATACCGAGAATGAATCTGCCGCTTGCCATCACGCCGAATTTCGGCGAAACTGCAGTGACAAATGCAGCGACCAAACAAATAATTGCAAACAACGTTATCGATTTCTTTGTACCCCACCGATCGATAATATACCCGCCGATAAGCAAGACAAGTACGGCGGCAATACTATACACTGAATACAACAAACCAAGCTGTTGATCGGTAAAACCGAGTTGCGAGGAGAGAAGATCGAAAACCGGAGCTGCTGAATCATACACATAATAATTCCCGAACATTGCAAGACTGATGAATACCAGAACAGTCCATCGGTATAATGGCGTCGGTCTCGGAAGTAAAGATTCTGGATTGGTGGTTTGTGTCATAGATTACCCTTGATTAATTAATGTTTAAAAAAATATCTATATCGGTTTAATCACTTTCCATTTTTCCGGGAGAGTATTGCCTTGAATATCGTCCCTGCCATCTTCGGATTTTCTTTCAAACGCCGCACCGAATATTGATACCAGAATGTTCCAAACGGAACATAGATTCTCATGCGGTGACCTTCACGAAGAATCCGGTCACGCAACTCGGGGCGCACGCCGAGGAGCATTTGAAATTCATACTGATCGGGTTTCATATCATATTTTTCGATAAGCCGGTACGAACCTTCTATTAACTCATCATCGTGTGTGGCGATGCCGACATAACTTCCCGCTTCAAAGATAATTTCTATAAGACGAAGGAGACATTTATTAATTTCATCGCGTTTCTTAAATGCGATCTTTTCAGGTTCAACATAGATACCTTTGCAGACACGAAAGTTTGAAGGTTCTTTTACCAGATCCTGTACATCTTTTTCGGTTCGACGGAGATAAGATTGAACTGCTACTCCTACATTTCGAAATTCTTTTCGGAGGGTTTTATATATATTAATCGTTTTATCGGTCGTAGGCGAATCTTCCATATCGATACGAACAAAATTGTCGAGTGCGTGCGCATGTTCGACAATTTCACGAACATTGGTAAGTGTAAAATCGTAATCAATATCAAGACCGAGTTGCGTAAGTTTGATCGAAAGGTTTGAGTCGAGTTTTTCTTCTGTAATTTTTGTGAGAACCTCTTTACATTCTCCCATCATATCGGTTGCAAGTTCTTTTTCGGTAACAGACTCACCGAGAACGTCCATCGTCGCCATAAAACCTTTTTGATTTAGCTCATGAACAGCTTTTACGGCTTCGGGTAAATGCTCTCCGGCAATATATCGCTTTGAAAAATAGCGAACAACCGGCTTTGGTACAAGAGGCAGCGTTTTAACAACAAATTTATCAAGTAGACTCATAGGTGAGACTCATAGACTGGTTATGTAAAAAAATGGGATGTACCTACAAATGATTTACGGGTACATCGTACAGGTTATTGAAATATAATGAGGATTATAAAAACTTGCAACATTTTGGCGAATACAAATCTCCTCTCGAATTGAAAGCATTACCGTTTTATGGCAATATTTCCCGAAGTTACATCCCGCAGGTGACTTCCGACTGTATTGATCAGCGATGGCTGCACACCAAGATAAATCGTTACATCCTCGCC
This sequence comes from Ignavibacteriales bacterium, assembly GCA_003567775.1. Lineage (GTDB taxonomy): Bacteria > Bacteroidota > Ignavibacteria > T3Sed10-11 > T3Sed10-11 > T3Sed10-11. The sequence goes on from PWYR01000073.1 coordinate 5,121, forward strand.
ATATTCCGTATCGTTTATTTTCAGATCAAATTGGGAGATTACACGCATGACTCCATTCGTATAATCGTATGGAAAAGTGATGCGAAGATTATCCAAAATCGGAATGCTGATGACCGATGTCTTACTTAGAACATCCTGCGCCGTTTCAGTATACGCGCGAACAAGTCCGCCCGTACCTAATTTTGTGCCGCCAAAAAACCTTATAACAATCAATAAAGTGTTCGTAATGTCGTTATATTCAAGGATAGATAAGATCGGCTTTCCCGCAGTACCGGACGGCTCACCGTCGTCCGAAAAGCGGCTGATGCTGCCATCGATACCCAGACGAAATGCATAGCAACGATGCGTTGCATCATGGTATTGTTTGCGACAGCGATCAATTATTTCCCCGGCACCTGATATCGACTCAACGGGGTACAACTTTCCGATAAACCGGGATCCCTTGACTTTAAGCTCAGTTTCTGCGTATGATGCTATGGTCTTGTATTCATCAATCTCCATAGATAATAAGATAGGTTTTCCCCATCCGAAAATCAAAATATACATAAAACCTACACAAATAGTTGTTGAGATTCACCCCTTTTTACACTATCTTTTTATACTGGAAAGGAGCATTACATTATATGAAAATAGGTATAACTTGTTATCCGACGTACGGAGGAAGCGGCATTGTAGCAACGGAATTGGGTAAAGCCCTTGCCAAACGCGGACATCAGGTGCATTTTATAAGTTATACATTACCGACCAGATTAGACGGATTTATAGAGAATGTTTTTTTTCACGAAGTAGAAATGAGCAGCTATCCGCTATTCGATTTTCCACTGTATACCATTGCGCTCACGAGTAAAATGGTCGATGTCGTCAAATATGAAAATCTCGATATACTGCACGTACATTACGCCATTCCCCATGCAACGAGTGCGTATCTCGCAAAACAAATATTGGGCAATAAGGGTGTTCCGTTTACAACAACATTGCATGGCACCGATATTACACTCGTGGGACTCGAGCCGAGCTATCTGTATGCGGTCAAGTTCAGTATAGAAGAAAGCGATGGGGTGACGGCTGTTTCACGACACCTAAAAGAAAAGACACTTTCGAATTACGGAATTACAAAAGATATCGAGGTAATTCCTAATTTTGTCGACACCGAAAAATACAAGAAATCCGAGGCATGCAAATTTCGGGAACAGATATCGCCGAACAATGAAAAGATACTTGTTCATGTCAGCAACTTCCGGAAAGTGAAACGTGTCCCCGATACCGTCCGCATATTCAATGAAGTACGGAAAGAAATCCCCAGCCGGCTTGTTCTTGTCGGCGACGGACCCGATCGATCTAACACCGAGCAATTATGCCGGGAACTCGGTATCTGCAAAGATGTTATCTTCCTCGGCAAACAATCGGAGCTGGTTGAGATTTATTCCGCTTCGGATATCTTTTTAATGCCGAGTCAGTCGGAGAGTTTCGGTCTTTCTGCACTTGAGGCAATGTCGTGCGGGTTGCCGGTTATTTCATCCAGCGTCGGTGGTTTGCCTGAACTCCAGGTACACGGCGAGACGGGATTCATCGCAGAAATCGGTGATATCAACCGGATGGCTCGGTACACCGTCGATCTGCTTCGCGATGAGAACCGGTATCGAATTTTCTCAGAAGCCGCGCGCCGCAGGGCTGTAGAAAATTTCGAATTGAATACTATCGTTCCCCAGTATGAGCAGCATTATGAACATATACTTACCAAAGCAAAGTAAATAAGTCGATGGAATCATTAACAGAATTAGGAACAATACTTCCCGAATCACTTATTAAAGTTCTCGCCGCGATTATTTGCGGGGGTGTTATCGGATATGAACGTGAAAAGAAAGGCAAACCTGCCGGATTGCGAACCAATATCCTCATATGCCTCGGTGCAACATTGTATATGATCATTTCAGAGTACATTGCATTGAAACACGTTACCCAATTCAGCGATCCGGGACGAATCGCTGCACAGGTCGTGGTCGGGATAGGATTTCTGGGAGCGGGGACAATCATTCAGGCGCGCGGCACGGTTGCAGGACTTACAACTGCCGCTACGATATGGGTGGTTGCAGCAATCGGACTCGTTATCGGCGCCGGATTTCCGATCATGGCGCTCATCTTCACCGCCATCGTGCTGTCGATGCTCGCTCCAATCAGATATATCGGAAAATTTCTGCTGGGTAAATGTGAATACATCGACATAGAGATAATGTTCCCGGCAGATGAAAAAATAAAATCGCAGCTATTATCGGTATTGAACGACCACGATGTCGATCCACAACAGATCGGATTGAGTGAAAAAGATCAAAAGATGTTTATGAAGTTATCGTATTGTCATAAACATCCGTCGCACTATCGATTTCTTCCGGAAATATGGACAATAGAAGGATTGACTGCCGTTCGCAAATCATCTTCCGAATAGACCTGTTCTCTCACCCGCGACGCAGCAACGGTGAAAGAAGCCATTTATCAAGCACTGCGACAATAAGTAATATCAATACTGTAAAAATTAAAATCGGGAAGGTTTCAACGCCGAACACACGATCATAAGCATCTGCGACGGTTCCGCCGATTAAAGTAAGCTGCTCCTGCATGCTTTTATAATACTCCCAGAAAATTCCTGTCGCTTCTGCCGCAGGGATTTGTATCACTTCAAAGTCGATGATATTAAATTGGTAAAATATAATCCCGACGATTCCAAGCACAAGCGTCAGGGCGACAACATAGGCAAATCGCTGCAGGAAATGAACCAGCATTGAATCCGCTCCCCCTGATCGGACCCGTGTCATAATTCTCTCTACCTGTACTTCATCAGCCGGTTCAACTTGTTGCTTTCTCAATGTATTATGGATTAATTCAACGCTCTGGAATCGTTGCTTGCACACCGGACATGACTCAACACGTGCAAACGATTCATCATTTCGTCGATCCTCTTCTGAAAGATCGATCAGTTGCTGTAATTCTTTTTCCGAAAGATGTTGATGTGTCACTTTATTATCTCCTCACCGTATCGCTTAACAACTATATCCCGCAGGAGAGCACGTCCGCGGTATAGCCGTACTTTAACGCTATTCCGGCTTATTTTCATAATTCGTGCAATTTTCTCAACGGTAAAATCTTCAATATAATATAAATGCATAACTGTCTTATATCGTTCGGATAATTCAAGTAAAGCTTCTGCTACCTTTTCGATGATATCTTTATCCTCAAGAATTTTCATATCGGCAGCGCATCCGGCTGAATTCAATAATCTGTCTTCATACCGGTCCTCGACTACCGAGATATCGACAAATGTTTTCTTCTTTCGCAACCGGGTATAGCACAAATTGTACAGAATTTTATACAACCACGTCGAGAACTTAGCATCTCCCCGAAACGAATCAATGTTTGCATGTACTCTTATAAATGCATCCTGCACCGCTTCCTCTGCTTCTTCCCTGTTGTTCAATATCCCCAACGCAAGCCGCATACATCGGGGATGATATCGCCGCACCAACGCCTCAAATCCACTAACAATACCATCCTGTGCTTGTTTTACAAGTTCTTCATCGCTAAGCGACCGTATATTCATTTCTATCGATTATCATAGTGTGCTTTCGCTTTCGTCGACTTTCGGCTGCATTGCGGCTGCAAAATAAAACACAAAGGGCAAGGACAAAATAAAAACGGTCGCCATAAGCGTTAACGCCGGCAGCGGAATACCGAATACAATCATAGCAATAGTAATCTGCGTAAGTCCGATCGATCCAATCACCGGTAAGACTCCCACACCGCCGATGATGAACGACCACACTGCGCCGGAAATACGAAGCGACACGAGAAAAAGCAGCATCGGGGCAGTAAAGTAATAAGCAATATCAATACCAAAAAATGCGACCGAAACAATTGTGTAAAACAATAATATCAGAATCGCCCAGTATTTTAATTGCTTCTCTCCCGGATCGAGATTCATTAAATTTGCAATTTGGAAAATGAAAAATAACCCGACCAATCCGGAGGCAATGCCCATACCGATATACAAAACCGGATTTCCGATCCACGGGTAAAAAGTTCGCTCTATAATCATCCCGCCAAACACGGGTAAAAAAATAAACACAACCTGGATAATCGTTAAGAACAAAATCTTTAAGAAAACGATCATAAATCCGAACGGATTGATTTGTTTTATATCATGCCGTTCCGAAACACCGAAATATAATAATGCAATTAACGACAAGCCCAGCAGAAAAAACAAATACAAATCCGCTACGAACACGAAGTAATAACCTCTGTTTGGTTGAATGATTTATTCGATACCGGACATTTTCCATTATCCGGTATTTTTAAACGATTTCCCCTTCCTTCTGCTTTTTCAGCGCAAAGCGGTAAAAAATCAACAATGCTATGCCAACACTTATCGGAATAAGTCCGATACCATATGGGGGCTCCACATCGAGAAAGAGTTCAAATAATAATGGAAGCGATATCCCGATACCCGCAAAAATAAGAATAAGTCCCCATTTTAAATAACCGTATGGTCTTAATTCTGATGATGCTGGATATAAATATTTTACGTCCTCTGTTACGAGACCCTTTTCTATCAATGCCATTCTTTCCAGATGCCGCGATCGAATCCGAGTATAAATCGGGATGACAATAGCTGAAAAAATTGCAATTATGATTACTACATCTTCCATAACTTTTCTCCTTTCTGTTGACGAGTTATTTTACTATTAGACTACAGAAAGAAGCTTAAGGTTACAAAATTTTCAACCGGGCAAATTTGAGCATTAAACTTTTCTTCCCGGCTGAATCAAACATTACCACGGCCTTCATCAAATCGCCTCTTCCGCTGAGTGATAATACTTTTCCCCTGCCGAATTCTTCATGTTCCACAAGAGAGCCGGTATGCAACTGCGGAACAACCTGAGATTCATCTTCATAGGAAAAATGTGATTCGGGGCGTTGGCTTTTCTTCCGTTTATTTTTTATCTGATCGACAGAAGAGGCTCCTAAGAATGCACGACGTTTTTCGTCTGTGGCTGCTCCATTGTTCCATCCGGCTGTTGCAGGTTGTTTTTGGTGAATAAATAATTCCGGTTCAATTTCATCGAGAAATCTGGAGGGTGTCGGATAGTAACCTTCACCGAACCGGTATCTGAACCGCGTATAGGTCATAAATAATTTCTCTTTTGCACGGGTCATACCCACATAACACAATCTTCGTTCTTCTTCCAGCTCATCGTTTTCGGGATTTCCGTTGTACAACGGAAAGAGTCCATCCTCCATCCCTACCATAATCACAACCGGAAATTCCAGTCCCTTTGCGCTGTGAAATGTCATAAGCGTAACACTATTACGGGAATCATTCCATTTGTCGACATCGGCAATTAACGAGACTGTTTCAAGGAAATCCGCCAAATTTTTGCCGGGGTTTTCCTGGCAATACTCGGTTATTGCGGAGAGAAGTTCCTGTACGTTCTCCCATCGCGCGATCGATTCCGGCAATGCTTCTTGTTTGAAAAGCGTTAGTATTCCGGTTTCCTCTATAAATGAACGAGCAAGCTCGCTTGCCGACATCTGCTCTTTCTCATATAAATTCCGGTATTTTTGAATCAATGAAATTAGTTCCTGTATACCCCGCCGGGCTTTACGATTAACACGCGGTATTTCATCTATCTGTTTGAGCGCATCGAATAAAGTAATTTGCGTATCCCGTGCAATGGTTCGTAATCGCTGAATTGTAGTATTACCGATGCCGCGCGGCGGGAAATTGACGATCCGGATAAGACTCTCATCATCGACCGGGTTCACAATTACTCGCAAATAGGCAATGACATCCTTAATTTCTTTTCTCTTGTAAAATTCTACTCCCCCGACAATTGTATAAGGAATACCTGCCTTTCGCAATCCATCCTCTATCGAACGGGATTGTGCATTTGTCCGGTACAATATAACAAAATGATTGAAATCGCGTTTCGATCTTTGAAGCTCATCCTGTATTAACCGGGCAACGCGTGCTCCCTCTTCATGTTCGTTTATACATCCAAGGATTTGCAACGGTTCTCCCTCTCTGTTATCGGTCCAGAGAGTTTTCGGTATACGTTGGTGATTGTTTTTAATGACGCTGTCGGCTGCGCGAAGTATTAACCGGGTCGAACGGTAATTTTGTTCGAGTCGGAAAATCCGGCAATCCGGATAATCCCGTTCAAAGTCGAGTATATTTCTGATGTCTGCTCCCCTGAACGCATATATACTTTGCGCATCGTCGCCGACCACACAAATGTTCTTTCGTTTCTTTGCGAGCAGGTTCAACAACCGATATTGTGCATGATTGGTATCCTGGTATTCATCCACCAGAATGTATTCAAAATATGACTGCCACTTCTCAAGAACATCCGGATATTTCTGAAACAATATAATCGGTTTAACTATCAAATCATCGAAATCCATCGCGTTGTTTTGTTGCAGCCGATTGATGTATTCGGAATAAACAGCCGCTGTTTTTTCATCAAATATAGATCGCGCTTCTTTTTTAAGTTGATCCGGTGTGAGTAATTTATTTTTCGCACTACTAATAGTATTTAATATTGCCTTAGGATGGAATTGCTGCTGCGAAATATTAAGATCGTTCATAATAGTGCGCACTAACGATAAAGCATCGTCGGTATCATAGATGGAATAGGAACGATCATAGCCGAGCACCTGCGCTTCCTGTCGGAGGATCCTTGCAAAGATGGAATGGAACGTTCCCATCCATGGTATTGCCTTCGGGGTCTGAACGAGCGAGTTAATACGCTCTTTCATTTCATTCGCCGCTTTGTTCGTGAAGGTAAGAGCAAGAATTCTTGCCGGAGGAATACCAAGTTGCAACAGATATGCAATCCTGTATGTCAATACACGTGTTTTACCGCTTCCGGCGCCGGCGACCACCATTACCGGGCCGGTAGTTGCCTGAACCGCATCCTGTTGTGAAACATTTAATTGCTGTAGCAAATTCATAATCAAAAAATTTGAAGAGACTCTAAACAACGGAATTTATCATCGCAAGGGATAATAAGGTAGGGAAAATCTCCGATGAAATCAATATCAAAAAATTACATATTAAAAATCTGTTGCAATCAGTGTGCCATCCTCATCAAACGTAATCCGGAGTACAAAGGGCGCTCTCGATGGGGCATTGAATCGCTTCGCAAGGCGGGGGTTGAACACAAATTGAAGATCGTAGTATTCAACGACATGATTCCCGTCATCGTATTGATAATAATCATATACCGGCAGCCGGGCAAACCATTTGAAAAATTCGACTTCCCCGGTATTTCTTGCAGTATATATAAATTTGTTCGGCTCTATAAGCGGATAATCGAGAACGAAATACTCGTCCGGAGACTGGAAGGTATTTGTAAAAATTTGATAAGCGGCATCTTCGGTTTCTACCGCAACCATCCAGTTTGTTATTGCAAGCGGTTGGGGCAATACGATCATTCGCTCGTATTCTATGCCGCGACCGGTAAAATAATCATCGGCTTTCGAGCGTACTATTTCCCGATTTGTAAAAGCGAGTAAAAAATATACAGCAATAAAGGCGATGGCTCCCCACATTATTTTCCGCCGGTGATTTTTAAACTTTCGTCCGAGTATGAGGAATACAATCATCGAGCCGGTTAGCCACGGATCGATAATAAAAATTAAATCAAGCGTATATCGAGCATCGGTAATCGGATAGAAAATCATTGTACCGAATGAAGTAATGAGATCGAAAAAGATATGTATCACGATACCGATAAATGTATAGGTAAAAACCAACCTGAAATCAACACCTTTTACGGACAGCTTGAGAATCAATGCAACAAATGCTGCAAAAAACGGTGCGAACAAAAATGAGTGGCTCAAACCCCGGTGGTGCTCCATATAGAATATCCGGTCGCCGAAAAACTGGAGTAGAAAATCGATATCAGGCAGATTCGCGGCAACAAGCAGTATCCAAAAAACTAACCGTGTATGATGCCGCTCGGGTCCTGCTTTCGATGCAAGCGCTCCCGTTAAGGTATGAGTGATATTATCCATAAATTATGACGTTGTGTTCGGATTCCTCATTGTAAAAGCCAGTAATAATCCCGTACCGCCAACAGCAGTAAGAAACAGGATCGCTGTCGTAAACCCGTAGGGCAACAGCAAGCCGACCATCACTGCTCCGACAAATGAACCGGAGAATTGAATTGTACTGTAAACACCCATTGCGGTCCCAACCACCTGCGATTGAGCTATTTTTCCAACAAAAATAGGTAAGATTGGTTCCATTATGTTCGATCCTGCAAATGCAATAATTGCTGCACCGGCAAACCACCATATATCACCCCCCAATATCATTCCTATTGATCCGGCAAGAATAAGCACAAAGCTGAACATAATGCTCTCACGGGTGTATCCTTTGTCGGCAATCTTTGAAAAAGCAATCATGAGCACAATCGCCACAAGAATCATCGGAAAGTAAACGTATGTGAATTCATTCATCTCCAACCCGAACCGGTCCGCAAGCATAAGCGGAAGGAGATAAAATAGTGCATTGATGGATGAATACATCAACAAACCGGCGACATCGATTTTTAAAAGCTCCTTGTTTTTAAAGACGGAACCAATCTGAACCCGTGTGATGGTATTCCTACCCGTTGACGGCGATTCCTCGTGAATGAAAAAAATTAAATAAACGGTAATAATGAAACCCAAAGCACCGCTCAGGAAAAATAGCAGATCAATACCGTAAGCGTGGGCAAGAATCGGTCCGGCGATTACTCCGATACTGAAAAAAATACCGATCGGTGCCCCGATCAATGCGGTGACAAAATTCCGATGCCGGACATCGATGGTGTCATTAATAAATGCGAACACCGTCGCGGTGACGGCGCCTCCTCCCTGAAGAATTCTTGCGGCAATGAGCGATTCGATCGTCTGGGCAAAACCTCCAAAAATTGAGCCGGCGCTGAATATCAGCATACCGGTAACAATCATTCGTTTGCGACCGAACCTATCCGAAGCGATGCCGTAAGGTATCTGGAATAATGCCTGCGTTGCGCCGTAACCGCCGACTACAATGCCTATAAGGATTGTCGATTCGGTAAGCGTTTGACCATGTATTGCGATAACCGGAATCAGCAGCGATAAACCGAGGATGCGAAACGACACAACGAGAGCCATTCCGGTAATAAAACGGATGTGATAAGCTGATAAGCGCGGAATGTTTTTCACAGTAACTAAATTATTATTGCTCCCTCAAGCCCCAGAAGAAATTCTTTTGTCTTTACACCGGCACTATATCCGACAAGCGCGCCGTTAGCGCCGATTACCCTATGGCAGGGTATAATAATCGGAATAGGATTCGCCGCATTTGCGCGAGCAACCGCCTGGTACGCTCTCGGGTTCCCCGATTTAATGGCAATATCTTTGTAGGTCATTGTTGTACCGTAATTTATCCGGCGAACATTTCGCCACACTTTTTTTTGAAAGGGGGTGCCTAATTGATGTAATGCACAGTTAAACTTCGTCAGACGGCGGTTAAAATACCGATTAATTTCATCAATAACCTGTTTATTTCGTGAACGATTCTCCGCTACTTCATCTTCGTCAAAGTGTTTATGCAACCACTGAAAAAAATCTTTCTTGGTTTCTTTGGGAATACTTATTTTACAAACTCCGCGTTCTGTTGATGCGACATAAATGATACCGATTTTTGATTCGAAGGAGGTGCAGTATACTCTTGTCATGGTTTATTTAACCGAAGCTTCAAAAAATATTGCGCGTAAAGGGAAAATAATATACGAAAGATATCGGATTACTGCAAATATATTTTTATAAATTATTCCTTCATTCTCTAAACTGGTGGTGCTCCGTAAAAAATTGTTTATATCCACGCTGCACGATTAAAACAGATGATATCATAACACTCGCAGCAATCATGTACATAACAACAATTTGATATTTTACTGCTATAATCGGGCTGGCGCCGGACAATATTTGTCCAGTCATCATACCGGGTAGACTGACTATACCCACCGTCATCAAACTATTAATGGTCGGAATCATAGCTGCACGAACCGCAGATGCAACAATATCGGAAACCGCTTCACGCGAAGTGGCGCCGAGGGACAAACGGGCTTCAATGAGCGCCCGTTTACTTCGAATTTCCGATGATAATCGCTCGGCAGCAAGCGCTACCCGCTGTTTTTCACCTACCGATAAGTCTACTGCATTACGGTTGAGAATATTATCGGATACATTTAGATACCGGAGAAGTTCCCTGCATTTATCCCCGAAGTAGGGAGTATCACTCATATTATTTTTCATGTGCTGCACTGCATATTGAAAATTCGACAAAACCGTGCCATCGAACATAATCGGGATCTGGGATACATAGCCGACACGAGTACGAAGCGAACGTACATCGTATGTTGCAATATCTTTGCCGTGAAAGAGAATATCTCCGTCATCGGGATCGGTAAGCCGGTTAAATAACCGCAATAATGTCGTTTTCCCCGACCCGGACGGACCTAAGATGAGCTGCGGTTCTTTTCCGTTGATACCAAAATTGATATCGCGTAATACCGGTTCCCCGGACATGGAACTATCGGCGGTTTGTACCGGTTTTCTCTTTGTAACATGTTTAAATTCAAAAAGCATAAATAAAAATACCTAACATATTCCTATAACGCAATAACAAAATGAGGTTTATTATGCGATATTCTTACTTTCCGATAATTGTAATGTTACTATCACTTTTCACCGGCTGTTCGACTGATGACGCTCCCGGGGAAACAGACCCGCCGGCTGAGCTACACGACACTGCAGTAAATTCGGTTGCAGGCCTTACCTGGGAGGTCTCTGCGATTTGGCGAGCTGAAAGACAACGACCGATGCGTGTTGCAACATACTCAACCCCATCTGCCGAGGGGGAACAGGATATGGGAGAAGTTGCAATTTTCTATTTCGGACCCGGTGAGGGTGGAAGCGTCGAAGCAAATATAGAGCGCTGGTTCGGTCAATTTGAACATCCCGATTTGACGCCGCAGGAATCTGCACCGCTGGAGTCAATGATCATAAACGGCATCCCCGTTACAATTGTGCGAACCTCGGGGACATACACGGCTGCCGCAGGACCAATGGCGCCGCAACAAGATGTCCGACCGGGATACATGTTAATCGGTGCAATAGCTGAAGGACCGCAAGGTGCAGTATTTTTTAAATTTACCGGCCCCGAGACAACGGTTCAGGAAGCTGAATCTGATTTTATGCGATTAGTAGAATCAATCCGCCGGCAATAGAAAAACGAGAAGGTGAAGAGTTAGTTCATCTCTTCTCCTTCGTTTAATGCGTCTACCCGTAGCGTCGCTACATATCTAAATTTTGATTCGGCATGATCCGATAATGGGTATGGATCTAATTGAAGCAATGTGATTCTATAACCCCAGAATTCCTTTTGCCGATGTCTTTGCTTACTGTAACGATCAACAAGACCGGGAATAGGAACCTCAACCAGGTCTCCTAATCGGTCTTCACGCTCAAGAGCAACGAGTATGACTGCTTCACCGTCGTAAGCACAGAGAGCGTCTTCCGGACAGCGTGTATCTTTTTTCAGGTCAAGGAATCTAACCTCCGTACCATCCTCCAAGCTTACCGTGTGATCATATACAACCCTGAATTCCTGCCCGAATGGTATGCCGGCGTCCGGGTCACCCGGAGTGCAAGAATACAACTGGAGTATGTACAAACTTAAAACAAGCGCTATTGCATATACATTAATTTTCATAATCTACTGTAAAGCCGAAATTGCCTCGTCTATCGTATCATAATGCTTAAATACTTTAATAAGCTGTGTAATCATAAATAAACTTTTGACTTTTTTTGTCACATTGGTAATCACCATATCGCCATCGTGATTTTTAACAGACGTAAACGTCGAGATAAGAGCACCCAAACCCAAACTGTTCATCCACTTCACACCTGAAAGGTCGAGAATAATCTTGTTCGTACCTTTTTCAAGCGTTTCTTTGATTTTCTCACGAAAAACACCGGTATCCGGGTCACCCATCATATCACCTTTAAGTGTTAGGATCACTATATCACCGCGAAGTTCTTCCTGGATTCGCATTATATTCCTCCTGAAGTGAATTTTCATTAAATGTTAGAGTAGTATAAGTGTAAATAATACAACTTTTTCTGCATTTCAGCAAATATAAAAATAATATGTTCTCATTTTATCCTGATGAAAATATCCGTTGATTTTCAAAGTAAATCTTTATACCTTGTTATTATAAACGGAAAGGTGCAGGAGTGGTTGAACTGGCGCGCCTGGAGAGCGCGTGTACCTCCGGGTACCGTGGGTTCGAATCCCACCCTTTCCGCAAGCTAAATAATCGGAAAATGAGGCATCAACAATGAAAAGAGCTCTGCTTTCAGGTATTTTTATAGCAATAATTTCGGCGCAGGTTGCGTATTCAACCGAGCGTTCAAAAGTGCACGTGATGAAAATCGACGGCTCAATTAATCCCGCTGTCGCATCAATGATATCCTCAAGTATTGAAACTGCCAGAGATGAACGATCGGAACTTTTAATTATACAAATTAACACGCCGGGAGGATTATTGGCTTCCACGCGGGCAATTGTGAGCGACATTCTTGAAAGCGAGATCCCTGTTGCAGTTTATGTTTCTCCGAGCGGGTCGTCGTCAACATCAGCAGGTGTTTTTATTACGCTTGCCGGACATATAGCAGCAATGTCACCCGGAACAAACATGGGTGCGGCGCATCCCGTCGGGATGGGCGGTGATGCAGACACGGTGATGATCGAAAAGGCCCTATCCGATGCTGCCGCTTTTATACGAACCATTGCGGAACATCGAGACAGAAATGTCGAGTGGGCGGAAAAAGCAGTACGGCAATCACTTTCGGTCACGGAATCGGAAGCGCTCCGGGATAACATTATAGACCTGATTGCAAATGACATAGACGATCTCCTCACAACGATAGATGGCTGGGAAATTGAAACCAAGCGCGAGACACGAGTTCTTTCGACGGAAAATGCTGAGATAATCATACTTGAAATGAACTGGCAGCAACGCTTCCTTAATCTAATCAGCGACCCGAATATCGTATATATATTGATGATGGTCGGATTTGCCGGTATAATGTTTGAGATATATAATCCCGGCGCAATATTTCCCGGTGTAATCGGTGTCATCTCCCTTATACTTGCATTCTATTCATTGCACACGCTGCCGGTTAATTATGCCGGCATCGCGCTCATTGCTTTTGCTATAATCTTATTCCTGCTGGAGATTAAGGTGCCAAGTTACGGCATACTTACTATCGGAGGAATCGTATCTTTACTTCTCGGGTCGATAATGCTCGTCGATCCGGATTCTGCACTTGAGTACGCACGAATATCCTGGACAGTCATTATTCCGGTCACGTTTTTTATAACCGCCTTTTTCCTCTTCGCGATAAGTCTTGGAATACGCGCTCAACTACGGAAACCCGCAACCGGCAATGAGGGAATTATCGGATCATACGGCGAAGCACTTGAGGTGCTCGATCCCACCGGGGAAATCAGAGTTTGGGGCGAACGCTGGATTGCTGAATCTTTTAGCGGAATAATTAAAAAAGGAGAACGGGTGAAAGTTGTGGGAGTTGATAATATGAAACTGAAGGTTGAAAAAACCGAATAATTCGAAAGGAGATTTACATGGAGATTCTTCCGACTATCATGGGTATCGGCGTTGCGTTTGCCGTTATCTTATTAGCAAATGCGATACGTATTCTTCGAGAATACGAACGGGGTGTTATCTTTCGACTTGGCCGTCTCATTCAGGTCAAGGGTCCCGGTCTTATCCTCTTAATCCCCATAATCGATAAGATGGTCCGCGTCAGCTTACGAACAATCGTCATGGATGTTCCGACACAGGATATCATCACGCGGGATAACGTATCGGTCAAAGTAAATGCAGTTTTATATTTCCGGGTTATTCAGCCCGATAAAGCGGTGGTCTCGGTTGAAAACTATCTAATGGCTACCTCACAACTGTCTCAAACCACGTTACGAAGCATACTCGGTCAATCCGAGCTTGATGAATTGCTTGCCGAGCGCGACAAAATAAATCGCGCTCTTCAACAAATCATCGACCATCAAACCGAACCATGGGGTATAAAAGTAACTGCCGTCGAAGTTAAGCATGTGGACCTCCCGGTTGAAATGCAGCGCGCAATGGCGCGTCAGGCAGAGGCGGAGCGTGAACGACGGTCGAAAATCATTCGAGCCGAAGGTGAGTATCAAGCAGCTCAGCGTTTATATGATGCGGCAAAAATTATTAGTGTATATCCGGTCGCATTTCAATTACGCTATCTGCAGACTCTCGGTGATATAGCAAGTGAGAATAATTCGACCACACTGTTCCCTATCCCCATCGATCTGTTCAAACCGTTTATCGAGTCATACGAAAAAAAGGGTTCTTCGTCTTCAACACGTAGCCGAAAGAAATAATCGCAACATCGTAATGTTCATACTACCCCTGTTTCTCGTCTCAAATCGCGCATATCGACGGTATACAGGGGATTTTTATATTTTTTAAAAATCCCCTTGATTTTCGGCAAATCGAATTGTATATTCGCCTGTAAACTCACAACCCCCTATACCCGTAACCGGGAGGGTATTTCTGTAAATATTTATGAGGTACATTGTATTATGGAGCGTGGTACTGTAAAATGGTTCAACAATGCCAAGGGATACGGTTTCATAAAGAAATCGTCGGGGGAAGATGTTTTCGTCCATTATAAAACGATTAATGGAGAAGGGTATCGAACCCTGCATGAAGGCGAAACGGTAGAGTTTGATTTTGAGGAAGGACCAAAAGGGCTTCACGCAACAAATGTTGTCAAGGTCACACAAGCAGCAAGTTGAACCATTCGTCACAGAAAAGCCCTCAGTGTATGGTGAGGGCTTTTTTTTAATTTCTGTGTTGTTGCACCCAATTTTTTACATAATCTACAATGATAAGCGTCGAAGCGCCAGGTGTAAATATCTCACCCACCCCCACCTCTTTAAGTCTCTTCACATCCTTATCCGGTATAATTCCACCACCAAATAATAAAACATCGTTCATATTATTTTTTTTCATCAACTCTAACACTTTTGTAAACACCGTCATATGGGCGCCGCTCAGTATGCTGAGGCCGATCGCATCGACATCCTCCTGCAATGCAGCTTCGACAATCATTTCCGGTGTTTTACGGATACCGGTGTAAATCACTTCCATACCTGCATCTCGCAATGCTGCGGCGACTACTTTTGCACCGCGATCGTGTCCGTCAAGACCCGCTTTTCCAACAAGCACCCGTATTTTTCTATCCATAAGATTTTATCCCGTTCTAAGTTTCTATTGAATATTTTTTATACATCGTTTCAGATCCTGATAAACCTTAGCGAGCGGCAATCCAACCACGTTATAATAACATCCTTCTATTCTGTTTACAAACACAGCGCCGAAATCGTCTTGTATGCCATAAGATCCGGCTTTATCCAATGGAGAACCGGATACAACATACACATCGATTTCTTCCGGGTCGAGGTCGCGAAACCAAACCCGCGTCATTTCATAATCGGTTATTTCCCGATCCGATGGTCGATCAAAAATTGTATATCCTGTGATTACCTCGTGCATCCGCCCGCTCAAAATTTTAAGCATATCGGCTGCCTGACCTGCATTTTTTGGTTTCCCCAATATTTGCTTATCAAGCAATACTATAGTATCTGCCGCTAATATAATTGCATTATCCATCGATACTGCCACGACATTTGCCTTTTTAGAAGACATCTCCATAGCAAATGTAACAGGTTCACGCCCATTGTATTGCTCATCGACATCGGCGGTTTTTAATTGAAACGGCAATCCTACCTGCCGTAAGAGATGTGCTCGTCGAGGCGATGTCGACGCAAGTATGAGAGTTTTCGGCAAATGCACCATATACTACATATCATAAAAAAAGCGATACACAGACATCCGGGTATCGCTTTATGGTATAAAAAATATATCTATACTATCATAGAAATTAACGAAACATAGATTTAATACTTCCCCAGGTCCGTCGAACACTGCTGATCTTACCGAGAGGAACGGAATCGGAATAGTACACACTTCCATTTTCTTCAACGATCGCAATCCGATAAAACACAACCGCATTTTCCTGTTTGTATACTGTTCTGTCGATGAACTCGTAGTGTCGAGATTCCTCCACAGCTATAGGCCGATCGTTAATTCGCGTGTAGTTTTCCTGATCTATCGCTCTTCGTTCAACATTAAAATGCTGTACACCGGTTTGCTCAATCATTTCCCACGAAATTCTGATATCCCTTCCTTCGGTGGAAATCGATAAATTAGTTAATCGTGAACCCGCGATCGTGACTATAATAATAAGTAATGTGGTTAATAATACTGTAATGGGTCTCATTAATTTCACAATATCTGATACATAATCGGTAGTGACTACAATCTTGCCATTTATAGTCCTTTAAATATAGACACATATTTTATAAAAATCAACAACCGGACCGGTTCGAGAGATAATATAAAAACCCCATCTTCTATTTCTGAAAATGGGGTCTAATTTATAACAACGTAAAAACATAGCCGAAAATAAGAATTATCTTCTCAATTCTTCCAGCTCATATTCGGCATTTCGCCTATATCTTGGATCTTTGGCTGCTTCCTCAAAAGCCCTGATTGCCTCCCGTGTTCTGCCCTGATTACGAAGAGCTACGCCGAGTTCGAAATACTCGCCGCCTTTCTGTCCTCTCTGCTTATATTCAATAGCGCTTCGAGCATGTTCTTCGGCTCGTTGATATTCACCGAGCCGGTTAAGGGAAAGCGCAAGTAACAGATGCGCCTGGCTGTGCCGGGGGCTCACTTCGATAGCATTTTCTAAAAGTGAAACTGCATCACGAGCTCTACCGCGGTTAATTGCTTCGTTGCCCTGGGCGGTATAGGCTGACGCCAGCCCGACACGCGCCTGCTGCATATTCGGTTCAAGCTCAAGGGCTTTTTGATATACTTCGATGGCATTATCATATTGCTGTAAACTTACATACGTTCCTCCCAATCCTGCATAAGCCACGGCATAGTCGGGATCGAGTTCAATCGCGCTCTGAAAAGCTCCAACAGCTTCCGTTTCCTGATTATCACGTCGTAAAGCAATCGCAAGACGGTTATAATACCGTGGATCAGGACTTACCTCAATCGCATTTCTATATTGGGTAATCGCACCGGAATAGTTTCCAGCACCAAATAATTGCTCACCCTGCCCCATATATGCACCGGCTAACCCGATATGCACTCTTTCCATATCAGCTCCGTGGTCAAGCGCATAATTAAATGCCCGGATAGAGTCCTCGAAACGCTGCATACGTAAAAGTGCAATCGCTTTTTGAAAGTAATAGCGATGATCTCGGACAATCTCCAGCGCTTCGTTGTATTTACTTACCGCTTCTGCTAAATTACCGGCACGTAAAAACGAATTCCCTTCATTGAAGAGTAGATCTGCCTGTACTTGTGGGTCGTCGTGTTCCTGTGCAAATCCTATTATGCTTATAGACAGCAAGAGCACCAGCAGTGTTGCTATTCTCTTCATTGGTATCACCCTCCATTTTATTGTTTTTGAGTATATTTAATTTTGGTGCGGAAGGGGGGACTTGAACCCCCATGCCCTTTCGAGCGCCACCCCCTCAAGATGGTGTGTCTACCAATTCCACCACTTCCGCAGGGATTACGTAGTGAGGCTGGATGGACTCGAACCATCGACCACCTGCTTAAAAGGCAGATGCTCTACCGACTGAGCTACAGCCTCATTGTAGCGATAGAACATTAATCTTACAAGATAAAAAACATCTGCCGGATTGTCAACTTTATGCTGTTGTATCGCTTTTACTCTTCATTTCTACTCTTTGCCTGTATAGCAAAGCTACCGGAATAATTACACAGTATCCGATAACCAGCAATATGGGTGCAATTACTATCGGCATAGCTCCGTCGACCGATCCTTCTAACATAAACAAATAACCGATTATAATTATTCCTACACCAACAAGTAAAAGTATATAATTAACTTTTGTTAACGGGAGCGTTCGATCTCCCATCCGTCTACGTCTTGAGCTTTTCTTTTTAACGGGTCGCGCCATTGAATTGTTTCACCTTGTCAAATTTTATTACCCCTTAACAATAAAAAGCCCAGCGTTGGGGGGGACGCCAGGCTTGACCTTGGTATTACAACAGTCAGGGGAGAAACTGTCGTAATGGTCAACTATAAATATATGTTTTTTCGAGAGAATGTCAATACATGGAGAAAAATATTTTATTAATTTTTATCGTCGGAATTAGCGATTTTTCCATCAAGAAGGCGAATAATGCGATCCGCTTTTTTTGCTAATTCCAAATTATGTGTTACTATAAATAATGTAATCCCTATTTCGCCATTCAATTTCCAGAGTAAATTGTGTAATTGCTCTCCCCCGCTTCGATCAAGATTACCCGATGGTTCATCGGCAAATAAGATTTTCGGGTCATTAAGTAATGCTCTTGCAACCGCTACACGTTGCTGTTCACCACCGGATAACTCAGATGGAAAATGAGACATTCGCTCCGACAGAGCCACCATATCGAGCAATTCCTTCGCTTTTTGCTCACTTTTTGAAAACGATTGTTTGTTAATCAAACCGGGAAGCAGAACATTTTCAAGCGCCGTAAATTCAGGCAAAAGGTGATGAAACTGGAAAACAAATCCAATTTCCCTGCTACGAAAACGAGCTAAGCGTTCATCGGAGAATGAAAAAATATTTTCTTCACCATAGTATACTTCACCTTCATCCGGTCTGTCAAGCCCTCCCAGTATGTGAAGTAAAGTACTTTTTCCCGCACCGGAGGGACCGATAATAGCAATTGTTTCACTTTTTATTATATCGATAGATATACCTTTTAATACTTCGAGTGCGTCCCGCTTCGCCATTGCATAGCGTTTTTTTATATCGTGTGCCTGTAAAATATATTCATTTTTTTTCATTACAATCCTTTGATACATTCATTATTCCCATCGTACCGCTTGCGCCGGCAGAATCTCCGATGCACGTTTCGCCGGGTATAACGCGGCAAGCGAAGATAATAGCAGCGCAGCTCCGCCGACGGCAAAAAAATCAAGCATCCGTATTTCAACCGGTAATGCGGGTATGATATAAACTGTCGGGTCGAGCGAAAAAAGATGATATCGAATTTGCAAATAACATACGATGTATCCAATGATGCTGCCAAGGATCGATCCGATTAACCCCACGAATACTCCTTCGAATAAGTAGATACGAACTACCTCGCGTTTGGTAGCACCCATTGCTTTCAATACACCAATATCTCGTGTCTTTTCAATAACCGACATCGTCAACGATCCGAGAATGTTAAAGGTTGCAACCGCGATAATTAGCGACAAAATAATATATGCCGCCCATCGTTCGATTTCCATAACCGAATAAAGATCGCGGTGCAGATCGTACCAGGTATTGACCTTGTATTCATCTCCAAGCTTACTTTGAAGATCATATTTTACACTATCGGATTGTCTGAAATTATGTAATCTAACCTCGACCCCGTTTATCTGTCCCCTTAAATTATACAAACTATTTGCACTCTGTAATGAAACAAACGCATAATTCGCATCATAATCCTGATTCATCGATTCATAAATCCCTGTTACAATATACCGTCGAAGAATCGGCTGACCGAACCGTAAAAGCGCTGCTTCCATTCCCTGCGGACTGATAACAGTTACCGTATCGTCCATTACGACATTTAATCGATCGGCAAGCCCTATTCCCACAACAATACCATCGGAACCGTCGGGAAGTTCAAGCTGTAAGGAGCCGAGAACTATCGATTCTTCGACGCCGGACACGTCTGCAATTTTTTCTGGATCCATACCACGGATGTTTATTATCCTATTTATATTTTGAACAATAATCATTGCCCTGCCCCCGATAACAGGTGAGTATGCCTCGACGCGTTCGTCAACTTCTACTGCCGCAGTAACCCGATCATAATCCTGTAAAGCGATTCCTCTTTCCGGTTCGATGCGGAGATGGGGATCAAAACCGACCAGAATATCGGTTACAAGACTATTAAAGCCGTTGAACACCGAAAGTACAATTATAAGCGCCGCGACACCAACAGTGATACCGATGATCGAAATAAGCGAAATAATTGTGATGAATCGAATTCTTCTTTTAAAAATACCGATCCCGAGATCGATGCCTTCCGACCTGCCGGACCGGTGAGAAAATAGATATCGACTCGCTATGAAACGTTCAAATTTCATTATGCAAACCTTATCGCCTTAACAGGATCAAGCCGACTTGCAAGATGTGCCGGGACGAATGTACAGATAAAACACATTAAAAGAGCAACTACCGATACAATCAAATAATGCAACGGCTCAAGTGCAATTGGCACATAGTTCATATAATAAATCTCGCCGGGAAGAGATATAATTTTGAAACTATATTGTATATAGCAAAGCATAAATCCGAACAGATTGCCGATAATGATTCCAATTCCTCCGATGATCATACCATCAATTATAAATATTTTTCCGATGCTTCCGTGAGTCATGCCGAGAGCTTTCAAAGTACCTATCTGCCTTGTTTTCTCCATAACCAGCATCAACATAGTACCGATGATATTAACCGAAGCAACCAGTATGATCAGGCCCAGTATCAATGGGATGGGTTTTTTTTGCAGTTCAATCCAGGTAAATAAATGGCGGTACATCTGATACATCGTCCGTGGATAGTGCGGGTAACGAAGCACATCGAGAAGCCCCTCAGAAATATCATTAATACGTCCAACATCATATACCATAATATCATAGCCGGTTACTGCCATATCCATTCGTAGCATTCGTTGTGCTGCTGATAGACTAACAAATACATAGATATCGTCATATTCAGCCATACCGGTTTCATATATACCCGTAACAATAAACTGTGCCGCCCGGGCAAAACCGATTACGGTCCCTTCAGCCTGTTCAAGCGCAAAGATTGTCACCCGGTCGCCGGGTTCGACAACGAGTAACCGAGCGAGCTTCTCACCGATTATTATTCCTCCCCGGTTCGGTTCCTGTTCGGAAAGTTCGAATGAGCCGGCAATGATATAATCTTTTATCAACGTTTTATCGCTGTCGGCTTCTAAACCTTTCATCAATATACCCTCGAAACCCTCCTGCGAACGAATCATTCCTTCACGCTGAATAAAAGGAGTAACCGCCTTTATCCCCACTGTTGCACGGAGGGTATTGAACGTGTGTTCATAATCTCGCAATGGCTGATTCTGGAATCCCGTTACCTGAATATGTGATGAGAATCCGACCAGTGTTCCCTCCAGTTTGTTTTCAAAACCGGTAATAATCGAAAGAGAAACTATGAGTACGGTCGTTCCGATCGCAACACCGAGTATTGCGATGAATGTTATAAACGAAATGAAACCCGTCCGGTGCCGGGATGATAAATAGCGACGGGCTATAAAAAATTCATACGCCATAATTGTACATCAATGAGAATGGCCGAGCATAAGAATAATACCGGCCGTTAATGCAATAATTAATCCCGCGAT
Source organism: Ignavibacteriales bacterium (assembly GCA_003567775.1). Classification (GTDB taxonomy): domain Bacteria; phylum Bacteroidota; class Ignavibacteria; order T3Sed10-11; family T3Sed10-11; genus T3Sed10-11. Next base: position 26,807 of record PWYR01000073.1, read on the forward strand.
TGAGTGTGTATACCGTTCGAGCGACTTAAGATTAACGAATGATGCGCCCATCCAGGCAAAATACACAAGCACCATCATAACAATTACGGTTACCAATGAAAAAATCGCACCGATAACGACAACACCTAACCAGCTCTCGCCTACCGCTAAAAACATTAACGGAATAAGCGGCTCGCACGGACCGAGAAAAAATACGGCAAAAACCGTCCAGATGGTAACTGTTTTCTTTGCACTCAGCTTTTCGTCAATATCGTGCGAGTGACTATGGGGTTTTCGGGCATGTTTTAATCCCCAAAGTGCATATGCAACTCCAAAACCGATTAACAGCCAAATAGCCATATGATGCCGCCAATGTTCGAAACCTTCGATCATCGTTGCCACACCGAGCGCTATTCCGATAGCGCCGAGCAGTAAGGAAGAACCGACATGTCCGAGTGCACCGGCAAATGTTATCAACATCAATCTGCCCTTTGTCCAATTTCGCGCTCTGCCCAGCATTACGAACGGCATCCAGTGATCGGGAGCTAATGCATGAAAAAATGCGATCGAGAAAGAAGCCCCCATTAATGCAATAAAACTTTCACTCATAATTTTATACCGATTTTATAACCGATTGTGATCCGTATTCAATGAGAAACGCCTTAATAAATTTATCTATGTCGCCATCCATGACGCCGCGCGTATCGCTCGTCTCGACATTTGTGCGGTGATCTTTTACCATATTATAGGGATGAAAAACATAAGATCTTATTTGGCTTCCCCATTCGATCTTCTTTTTTGTTCCTTCGATAGCGTCGCGTTTTGCTTCTTCTTCTTCCCGCATCTTTTGATACAGCCGCGCTTTTAACATCATCATAGCTCGCTCACGATTTTGATGCTGCGACCGTTCCTGCTGACACGATACGACAATACCCGACGGTAGGTGCCTGATACGAACGGCTGTTTCAACTTTGTTCACATTCTGTCCGCCCTTGCCGCCCGCTCGAAAGGTATCCATTTCAATATCGGCAGGGTTGATTTCGATATCGACGTCACTTTCGTTTTCAATTTCGGGATATACAAACACGGAAGCAAATGAAGTATGACGCCGCGCATTAGAATCGAATGGTGAAATGCGCACTAATCGATGTACGCCATTTTCAGCTTTTAGATAGCCGTAGGCATAATTTCCCTTGACCTCGATGGTTGCGCTCTTAATACCCGCGCCGTCGCCTTCGAGCATATCAAATAAAGTAGCGGTCAAACCTTTCCGCTCTACCCACCGCATATACATTCGCATAAGCATTTGCGCCCAATCCTGAGCTTCGGTGCCCCCAGCACCCGCGTGAATCGTCAGCAATGCGTTGCGTGTATCGTCTTCGTGACTTAACATACTATGGAACTCAAGGTTGGCAACTCCTTCTTTCACTCTTTCGAGTTCATCATCGATTTCAGCTTGCAACGAATCGTCTCCCGATTCTTCGGCAAGTTCAATCAGAGTGGCAAGGTCTTCGATTTGTTTATTCAGATCAGTCCACGTATCGACCCACTCTTTTCGCGTGTTAATTTCACGCATTACTTTTTGTGCGGTAATGTTGTCATCCCAAAAGCCGGGTTCCTGCGTCTTTTCCTGGAATTCGGCTATTTCATGTTCCTTCCCTTCAATGTCAAAGATACCTCCGCAGGTATAGAATTTTCGATCGAATATCCCGGACTTCAGATTTAATGTCTTGCATTTTTCCTCACCTCTCGATTAAACTGTTTCTTCTATTTCAAATTCCATGCGCAATAATGCTGCTGCATACGTTTTGCCCTGTGCATCGATCATAAGAGATTTTGTGCCTCCGCCGCCGAGCGCGCCGTGTAATAAAAAATTTAATGCTCCTAAGTTCGGCAGTTCAAACCGCTCCACCTCACCTTTTACCATCTCTCCGAAAAAAGATTTAACTTTTTCGGCGGTAACGTATTTCTTCAAAATCGGATAATGAATTTCCTCACGCGCAATTAAACCGATATTAGCAGTATCACCCTTATCCCCGGACCGCGCGTGCGCAATATCAATTAATCGTATTTTCATATTATAGTTGCTCTATCGTTATTGACGGTTGCACTGCATCTTTAGGGATCAAAGCAGGCCAGAACGCGATCACCTCACTTGGTTTCGGTCGACCACCGGCAAACCCAGTTACACTCGGCGGACCGGTAAGTATCAACGGTGCAATTTCTTTACCGAAACGCTCGACCGATTCAAAGTCATTTCCCCGAACACCGAACCGTAGCGCCACCTCATTTATTGGATTAGGTATTGCCGTAAGGTGACCATGACATGCGTTGACGCCGATAAACTCAGTGCGGATTTCATCAAATTGGAGTCCCAAATTTTGAAGACGTTTCCTCAAAATTTTATCTGCCGCCTGTGCTTTCTCCAGCGCATCGGGCCATGTATACGTCAAAGTACTTACCGCAGTATACCCATCGGTATAGGACATTGAAACTTTATACGTATCGGTACAGGGTTCGCCCTTTACCCCGGACATTTTAACACGATCTGGTCCGTCATCCGACAGTTGTATAGTCGTAAAATCGGCAACCGTTTCGGGTGTTATATAATTATTAGGATTACCGATCTCATACAACAGTTGCTCTTTTACCGTTTGTTGAGATACTAAACCGCCGGTGTCTTTGTGTTTCGTAATCACTATACTTCCATCGGCGTATGCCTCGGCGATAGGGAAACCTATATTTTCAAGATCGGGGACATTTTTCCAATCGGCGGAAAAATTGCCGCCGGTAGCTTGTCCGCCGCATTCCATAATATGACCGGCTATTGTACCGGCTGCCAGCTTATCCCAATCGTCTTCGTTCCATCCATATTCATAGATCATCGGTGCAAGAGTAAGTCCGGTATCGGTAGTGCGCCCGGTAATAACAATATCCGCGCCCATTTGTAATGCTTCAACGATCGGGAATGCGCCGAAATACACATTTGCACTTGAAATCCTGTCGGCAATGGTTGAAACGACTTCACCTGTTTCCATGTTCCGGAAGTCGATACCATTGGAGCGAAATTCGTCGATCCGTCCTAAAATATCATCGCCCGTTACAACACCGATTTTCAATCCCTTTACCCCAAGTTTGCGGGCATTATCAAGAATCGCCTCTGCACACGCTTGCGGATTGACGCCTCCCCCATTGGTTATGATCTTTATATTGTGTTCAACACAATCCGGTAATATATCCGCTATCAGCGGTACCAGATCTTTAGCATAACCGAGTTTCGGATCGCGTCGCTTCTGTTTTTGCATAATGGACATTGTCACTTCTGCAAGATAGTCCATCACAAGGTAATCAATCGGTCCTTTCGTAACCTGTGCCCTGGGGGCTGTCAGCAGATCGCCCCAGAATCCCTGTCCGCTCGCTATCCGTATTGGTTCTTTCATTATTTATGACCGTATTTTTAAATGTAATTCTTTTAATTGTTCATCGGATACTTCCGACGGTGAACCATCCATAAGCGACAAACCGCTGCTTGTTTTCGGAAACGCTATCACATCGCGGATCGATTTCATACCTGCAAACAACATCACCATACGATCAAATCCGAAAGCAATACCACCGTGCGGCGGCGCACCGTATTTAAATGCATTCAATAAAAATCCGAATTTTTCATCAGCTTCCTTCCGTCCGATGCCGAGTTTTTCGAATACCAACGATTGCAGTTCGGGAGTATGTATTCTTATGCTTCCTCCAGCAATCTCATTCCCGTTCATAACGAGATCGTAGGCGCGCGCTTTCACCCCTTCAACACTATCCTTTAACTTTTCAATATCTTCTTCACGGGGTGAAGTGAACGGATGGTGCATTGCATAATAACGTTTATCTTCTTCATTCCACTCAAACAACGGAAATTCCGTTACCCACAACAAATCGATTTTATTACTTTGCATTCGATCCAGCCGTTTACCGAACTCAAGCCGTAAATCACCCAATACTTCGTAGCACTTCTTCCATGTATCCGCGACTATTAAAATTAAATCGCCTGCAACGGCGCCGACTGCTTCCGTTATGGCGCTTAAATCATCCTGCGAGAGAAATTTCTGAACGGGAGTTTCAAATCCGTTCTCCGTTACCTTGACATAAACCAATCCCCTTGCGCCCAGCGATTTTGTCAGATCGACAAGATTATCGAGTTGATTGCGGGTGTATGATGCACATCCGGGTGCAACAAAGCCGGCAACCGCACCGCCGTTGTTGACCGTGTCGCTAAATACTTTAAATGAAACATTCTTGACAATATCCGACAATGTAACTATCTCAAGTCCAAAACGCCGATCCGGTTTATCGCTTCCATAACGCTCCATCGCTTCCTTGAAAGTTAATTGATCGAAGGGAGCAGCAACTTCAACATCAAGCACCTCTTTTAACAATCGCACCATTAATCCTTCGGACATTGCGAAAATATTTTCTTCCTCAACAAAAGACATCTCGACGTCGATCTGTGTAAATTCCGGCTGCCTGTCTGCCCGCAAATCCTCGTCACGGAAGCATTTTACGATCTGAAAGTAACGATCGAATCCGGAAACCATTAATATCTGTTTATACGTTTGCGGCGATTGTGGAAGCGCATAAAATTTTCCTTTATTGATCCGACTCGGAACAAGAAAATCCCGCGCACCTTCGGGAGTACTCTTCATCAAAACCGGCGTTTCTATTTCGATGAAATTATGTTCATTAAAGTATCTGCGCGCCGCTTGCGCCATTTTATGACGCATGAGTAAATTGTTTCTCATTACCGGTCGACGAAGATCGATATAACGATACCTCAACCGGTGATCCTCGTTTACATCCACCCGATCTTGAATATGAAACGGCGGGGTTTCCGCTTTGTTCAATATTTCAAGTTCCTGAACAATAACATCGACTTCCCCCGTCGGAATATTGGGATTATATGTACCTTCCGGACGATGCTCGACTACACCTTTAACGGCAATTACATATTCTGCCCGTAGTGTCTGAGCGCGCCGGTAGATTTCTTCGTGATGCTGCGGCGCAAATACAATCTGTGAGATACCATACCGGTCGCGGAGATCGATAAATATAACACCGCCCAGATCGCGTCGCGTATCGACCCAGCCGTTGAGAACAACGGTTTCCCCGATGTGCTCTTTGCGTAATTCTCCGCAGGTATGTGTACGCTTAAGAAATGCGTTTCTCGTTTTTTTCACTATTTCCACTGACTTAAATTACTTCCGGTTACTTATATCGGTAATGTGGTAATGTAAAAACACCGTAAATTTTTAATATACAAAAAGTTAGGCAAGGGAGCAATTAATTTAAGGGAATGGGTAAAAAGGGCACCGGAAGGATGCCCTTTTCAACCATTATGCTGTTACAACGTGCTTTTCTACTTTCTCGATGAGATGCCGCTTCGGTACGGCGCCGATTATCTGATCGACCACCTGTCCGTCTTTAAATACAAGTAATGTCGGAATACTTCTTACGCCGAATTTACCTGCCGATTGCGGGTTCGAATCGACGTCAAGCTTAGCCACTTTTATCTTGCCTTCATACTCTCTTGCGATCTCTTCCACAACCGGTGCAATCATTTTACACGGACCGCACCATTCCGCCCAAAAATCGACCAGAACAGGTGTTTCGGATTTTATCACCTCATTTTCAAAGCTTGAATCTGTTACTTCAATTGGTTTCATGCATTCCTCCTTCTTCTAATTTGTAATTTTGCTAATTAACGTGTACTGAATTTTCTCCAAGTAATTGATTTACTTCCTGAATAAACGTGTCGTTGGGATTAACCAGGTAGCGGCGGCTGTACCATTTCTTGGGAGTAGAAACTTCCACCCCTTCAACGATAAATGTACAGGAGCAGTTCCCTTCGTTTTGCTCAATAATGAGTCTTAATTTTTTTATAGTCTCCTCCTTTATCTTGTTTACATCAATCGATATGATGACATGTTTTGCATAATGGGTATGCGCTTCACTCAATGGATAGATTACAGACGGTAATATTTTCAGCGTATCATCGGTTGGCTGTGCTTTTCCTTCTACAATAACTAATGAATCGGGATAGAGAATGTCCTTATGATTTTTATACGGATCGGAGAACACTATTAACTCACCTTTGCCCGTAAAATCTTCCATAGTTACAAATGCCATAGTGTTACCTTTTCGATCTATTTTAGTCCGGACGGCGGTAACGATACCGCACACACGCACATTCGACTCGAATTTAACAAGCTCGGTTTCGCCGAATTTCGCCGTGGAAAACGCCTCTGCTTCTTTTTCATATTTTTTTAACGGGTGACCGGATACGTAAAAACCGAGCAGGGATTTTTCCCGGGACAATTTTTCCGCCTCATTCCACGGTTCTACGTCCGGCAACGCGGGATACTGCGTCCCTGCATTCCCCTCATTACCGCCAAGTTCAAACAGGTTCTCCTGTCCCGCAAGTTCATATTTCTTCTGAGATTGACCATACGTCATTGCGCGATCAACTACAGCCAGAAGTTGTGCTCTGTTCATTTCGATGGTATCGAATGCACCCGCCTGAATCAGACTTTCTATGGTTTTCTTATTTACCGTACGTAGATCAACACGCGCACAGAATTCAAAAATATTTTTAAACAAGCCGCCTTCGTTTCTTATCCTGACAATCTCCTGCACAGCGCCGGTCCCGACATTTTTTATTGCCGCAAGACCGAATCTCACCCCATCATCGGATACGACAAAATTCCAGTCGCTTTCGTTCACATCGGGAGGTAATACATTCAGCCCGAGCTTCCGGCACTCATCAATAAACAACACAATCTTATCGGTGTTATTGATCTCGCTTGTCATTGTTGCAGCCATAAACTCCGCCGGGTAATGCGCCTTGAGATATGCAGTCTGATAGGCAAGCACCGAATACGCGACACTGTGTGATTTATTAAATCCATAAGAAGCAAACTTATCGATGAGATCGAAAATTTCTATAGCGGTGCGTTTTGGCGTGCCTTTTTCAGCCGCCCCCGCAACAAACGCTTTCTTCTGTTCCGCCATCAATGCTTTATCCTTTTTGCCCATCGCACGACGCATTATATCCGCAGCCGCCAGCGTAAATCCCGCAATTTGACTTGCGATCTTCATCACCTGCTCTTGATACACAATTATACCGTATGTTTCCTTTAAAATCGGTTCGAGGTCGGGATGTATATATTGAATCTCTTTCCTGCCGAATTTCCGGTTAATAAAATCGTCTATCATACTCATCGGACCGGGACGGTACAGAGCATTCATCGCGACGAGATCGTTGATGGATTCAGGTTTGAGCTTTTTGAGATATTCCTGCATTCCGCGTGATTCGAATTGAAAAACGGCGACGGTCAAGCCCTTCGAAAATAATTCCAAGGTTTTTGCATCGTCCTTGGGGATATCGTCCGGGTCGATTTGTTTCCCATATCTTTCCTTGATCATATCAATGGTGTCTTCGATCACGGTAAGAGTACGCAAACCGAGAAAATCCATTTTCAACATGCCGGCATCTTCGAGATCCTTCATATTGTATTGAGTCATCAGCTCGGTTTGAGGAGTCTTATATAACGGGACATAATCGCTAACCGGACCCGGGGCAATGACAACTCCGGCCGCGTGGGTGCTTACGTTCCTGTTCATTCCCTCGATCACGGTTGAAATTTTGATGAGATCTCTAATCTTAGGATCGTTGCTCGTTTTAAGCCATTTTAGTTCGGGGATTGTGTTTATAGCTTCTTTGATCGGCGTTACCCGTCCCTGAAAAACAGGAATTTGTTTTGTAATGGACTCGACGGTGCTTAGAGGGATGCCGAGTACTCTGCCGACATCTTTGATCACAGCGCGCGAAGATAACGTACCGAACGTTATGATCTGCGATACGGATTCCTGTCCGAACTTATCACGCACATATTGAATAACTTTCTCACGCTTACGATCGGAAAAGTCGACGTCAATATCCGGCATGCTGACGCGATCCGGATTGAGAAATCGCTCGAACAGCAAGCCATACTCAAGAGGATCGACATTAGTGATGCCGAGCGCATACGCAACAATGCTGCCGGCAGCGCTCCCCCGCCCGGGACCCACGAGCACGTCCATTTCTCTGGCAGCTCGAATGAAATCATATACGATGAGAAAATAACCGGAATATCCCATCTTCTTGACAATATCGAGTTCTCTACGCACCCGCTGCTCTATTTCAGGGGTGATTTCCGCATATCGTTTTCGAAGACCTTCCAGCGTGAGCTTCTCAAAATAATCGTCAAGTGTATTGACGCCTGCATCATTCGGGATAGGAAACATCGGCATGTGATTGGTTTTGAGATCAAGCTCCACGTTGCATTTTTCCGCTACTTCAAGAGTGGATTCTATTGCTTCGGGCCACTCTTTGAACACCTCGTGCATCTCTTCGGCGCTTTTAAAATAGATCTGGTCCGTACCGTACCGCAGCATATCTATATCCTGAGCATTCGTGCTGTTTGCATCGGGAATCTTCAGCAATACATTGTGTGGAATGGCGTGGTCTTTTTCAATATAGTGAATATCGTTCGTGCCGATAAGCTTTAAACCAAGCTCCGATGCTATGCGGGGCATACCTTCGAGTACATATTTTTCGGGCGCATACTCATGATTTTGTATTTCGAGATAAAAATCGTCGCCGAAAATCTCTTTGTATATAATTGCAGCTTGCTTTGCCGCGTCATAGTTGCCATCGACAAGATGTGCGGCAACCACCCCGCCGGCGCATGCCGAAAGACAGAGAATACCTTCGGAATACTCCTTCAGCAGCTCCACGTCAATGCGGGGTTTATAGTAGAAACCTTCAATGTGTCCGAGGGTACAGAGTTTAATTAGATTTTTATAACCGGTATTATTTTTTGCAAGGAGAACAATATGATGGTACACATTTCGCTTTCCGCTTCTACCGTTGCCGTTTTGCTCCGACTTGTCAAACCGGCTTCCTCTTGTCACGATATAAAATTCACAGCCAAGTATCGGTTTAATCCCGGCTTTCACTGCTTTTTTATAGAATTCGATTATACCAAACATAACGCCGTGATCGGTTAATGCGAGCGCTTTCATATCGTGACGCTTTGCAGCGTTGATCAGATCATCGGTCGTGGCTGCACCGTCGAGCAAACTGTAGTGTGAATGGTTATGTAAGTGGACAAATTCAGCCATTTAAAAACACAAAATTATTTTTAGCAAATTTTTAGATATTATTTATTTCATTTATATGGTTACTAAGGTAATAAGGTTCATAATCTTTTACATTATAGTACCTGTTGAGATCCTCATATTCTTAATATCACACAAAATTAAACACCATTATTTTCGGTTCCGTCATGGCCTCGATTGCGTAACGTATCCCTTCTCTGCCGAATCCGGAATCCTTCACGCCGCCATAGGGCATAGTATCGATCCGGTACGTCGGGAAGTCGTTAACAATCACTCCGCCTACATGTATCTGATCATAGGCATAGAAAATATTCCGGAAATCGTTTGAGAATATTCCGGCTTGGAGTCCGTACTTGCTGTCGTTGACGCCGTCAATTGCTTCCTGAATATCGCGATAGCGGTGGATAGTTGCTACGGGACCAAACACTTCCTCGCTGTATACTCTCATTGACGGCAGCGTATTCGATATCAGCGTCGGTTCGATAATCGATTCTTTTCGATTACCGCCGAGCAGTGCAGTCGCTCCGCCCTGTTTTGCCTCCGCAATCCATGATTCAACACGATCTGCCGCGGGCTTATCAATCAGGGGACCGACGGTAGTTTCCTCATCTAACGGATCACCCAGTTTTAATTCTTTAACGGCTTCTTTGAAACGGAGCAAATAGTCATCATATATGTCTTCGTGTATGAACATCCGCTGGACCTTAATGCATATCTGTCCGCCGTATGCATACGCGCCGAATACTATTCTTTTAACGGCGTAATCAAGATTCGAGGTACGATCGACAATGACGCCGGCATTCCCGCCTAATTCCAGCAACACCTTCTTTTTACCGGCTTTATTTTTCAATTCCCAACCTACCTCCGGACTGCCGGTAAAGCTGAGCATATTAAACCTCTCATCCGTAACGAGCTGCTCTGCAACTTCGATGCTGCACGGCAGCACATTAAATGCGCCTGCAGGCGCTCCGGCATCGAGAACAATTTGCGCCAGCCGCAAGCCGGTTATCGGCGCTTGCGGAGGAGGTTTTAATACCATTGTATTGCCTGCGGCAAAAGCCGGAGCAAATTTATGTGCTATTAGATTTATCGGATAATTAAACGGGGAAAAGCCGCTAATGGGTCCGATTGGAAAACGCCTTGTCAACGACCACCGCCGCTCCGAATGTGAGGCGAGATCAAGCGGCATAGTTTCGCCGTATATTCGTTTTGCTTCCTCCGCAGCAGTTGTAAATGTAAAGATCGATCGATCGACTTCAACATACGCCTGCGAGATCGGTTTTCCCGATTCTTCAGCTATAGCCATCGCTATTTCTTTACGATCTTTCTTTATTCGATCTGCGATACCCAACAATATCCCGGCGCGTTTGTACGACGGCATTTTCTTTGTCTGTTCAAAAGCTTCGACGGAACAGGCGATTGCATCTTCCATATCCTGTGATTGCGCCTGACAAATGTCCGCTATAACTTTCCCGGTGTACGGATTGCGGTTCGGCTCTTTCACGGATGATGATCGCCATTCATTTCCGACGAGAAATTTTTGTTCCTGTGCCATTACATAATTCCGTTAGTGGAGGAGTTTTTCCAATTTATTGATTATATCATCAATAGCTACTACCGAACGCTTACCCGTCCGGCGAACCTTAACCTCAACATTACCATCCTTCAAATTCTTCTCACCGATTATTATTTGAACCGGCATACCGAGCAGATCGGCGTCCTTGAATTTAAAACCGGCAGTCACATCATTGCGGTCATCGAATACAACCTCATAGTTGTTATCGAGCAGGATCTGATAAATATTTTCCGATGCTTCGCGTACATTCTCATTCTTCATATTCAAACCGATTATATGGATGTGGAAAGGCGCTATCGATTCATCCCAGATAAGACCGTTCTCATCGTGATTCTGTTCGATATGGCTTGCAATAATTCGTTCAACACCGATGCCGTAGCTTCCCATAATGATCGGCTTTTCCTCGCCTTTTTCATTAAGGAAATATGCTTTTAGATCCTCGGCATATTTTGTCCCGAGCTTAAAAATATGACCGACCTCTATCGCGTTTACGACACGAAGTGGTTGACCGCACTGAACGCACGGTTCATTTTCTTTTACTTCACGCAGGTCATAATAGCCGTCTAATTTCACATCACGAACAAAGTCGACATTACCAATGTGATAATCGTCTTTATTTGCACCGCTGATTAAGCCGTTCGCATCTTTCACTCTGTTATCGGCTATGGTCTTAAAATTCTTTAATCCGATAGGACCGAGCGAACCCGAATGTGCGCCTGTAAACTGCACAATCTCATCGGGGCGCATCGGGCGGATGTTGGGTCCGAGTGCACTTGAGAGTTTCGTCTCATTTAACTGGTCATTTCCGACCATCAATACAAGTATCGGCGTTTTATTATCCTGCATGTAGACGAGCGATTTCGCCAATTTTTCGGCAGGTACATTTAAAAACTCAACAAGCTCGTCAATTGTACGTACATTAGGCGTATGAATTTCTTCAAGCCGGAGGTCGCCCTCCGCCCGTGGCAGAGGAGGAACATTCGAAACCGCGACTTCAACATTTGCTGCATAACCGCAATCCGGACAGACAGCACACGTATCTTCACCGGATTCCGATTCGACCATAAATTCCTGCGAACCGGAACCACCCATAGCGCCGCTCGACGCACCGACGATAAAGAATTTCAATCCGCAACGAGAGAATATCTTTTTGTATGCTTCGGCATGTTTATCATAGCTCTTATCCAATCCTTCCCATGAGAAATCCATGCTATAGGAATCTTTCATTAAGAATTGTCTTCCGCGAAGCACACCCGACCGGGGGCGGGGTTCATTTCGAAATTTTGTCTGGATTTGATACCATATTTGCGGCAAATCACGGTATGACCTGAGGAAGTTCTTTGCGATCGAACAGATCACTTCTTCGTGCGTCGGCGCAAGAACCATCGGGCGGTTTTTTACATGAAACATAATATCGCCAAAATCATCTACACGCCCGGTTTCCTGCCACAATTCGATTGGATTCAACGCCGGTAGAAAAACCTCCTGCCCGCCGATTGCATTCATCTCTTCTCGAATAATCTGCATAACCTTATGCATAATACGTTGACCGACAGGCAAATGCGAGTACACACCGGCAGCGAGAGGACGAATGAGTCCTGCACGCAGCATAAGTATATGACTTGGGATCGTAGCATCTACGGGAACTTCTTTTTGCGTGGGGAAAAATGATGTGCTGAATTTCACGTTCTATCTATTTCTCCTATTTGGTTAAACTCCACATTATTGTAATACTATTAAATGCAATACAATTTAGGGCAAGACTATTCTTACTATATGTTTTTAATTGTTTTGCCTAATATATTCTATTGCGGCTTTGCTGCATTAGGTGCTATTTAGATTAATAAGCGTTGCGCTTATGACTTCATCTGAACGTTTGCGTATTTCTTCCAACATTTCATCGGACGGGCTGGCGTCAAGCTGAATGGTACAACAAGCGGCGATCTTACCATCAAATATAACATTTTCCATTTCTTCGGCATTAATATCACCCTGCTTTAATACTGCCAATACATTCGCAAGTACACCCGGCTTATCATAATGCCGGACGATAAGCTGCCACTGAGCTTCGGTCGCCTTGCATCGGTTAACCCAATTCCGTACCCGCCCTTCCTGTACATACTCCCTAACGATCGAGACTGCGTCATCGGCAACTGCGTTTTGAGCTTGTTCTGTCGAAGCACCGATATGATGTGTCACATAAATGTTTTTTACGTGTTGCAGCTTGCTTGAGAATTCACCCTCTTTTTGTTCCGGCTCGTCGTTAAAGACATCTATACCTGCTTTAATTTTTCCCGCTTCGGCTGCCTCAATCAAAGCGTCTTCATCAACAACCTCGGCGCGCGCCGTGTTAATAAAAATCGTACCGGGTTTCATACGCCCGATAATATCTCTGGAAATGATGCCTTTCGTCTCCGGTTTCAATGCGAGATGTACGGAAACAATATCACATAATTCCACCAGATCTCCAATAGATTTACAGAATTGAACACCTATTTTCTCGGCATACTGTGGAGTTAATGATCGCGACCAGGCATACACATCGATTCCACACGATTGTGCCCGTTTGATTAACTCCAGACCGATTTTCCCGGTACCCACAACACCAAGTTTTTTCCCGAATAAACCGTCGGCTTTTGAATACAACGCTTTATTCCACTTACCATTTCTGAAATCGATAACATTATCGGGTATCTTCCGGTCGATGGCAAGAATTAATCCCATTGCAAGCTCGGCTACGGCGATGGAATTCTTGCCGGGGCAATTGGCAATGTATATGCCTTTCGCGCTTGCGGCTTTGAGATCGATATTGTTAACTCCCGCACCGGCGCGAATGATTAAGCTTAACTCGCTGCTATTAGATATACATTTTTCATTTACAACAGTTGAACGAACTATAACAATGGTTGCATCGTTGATTGCCTCTACAAGATCGTCTGCCCCCAATTTGGGATTATAATCGACATCAACATTCAGGGATTTCAGCTTATCAATATATTGTTCCGGGAATTTATCAGCCACCACTATTTTCATGGCCGTTCTCCTTTCTTGTCGTTATACTTTTCGGGATGGTCGATGTAGAAGTTACATTATCCTGTAATATACGATAAAAAGAGAAAAATGTCACCTCACATCAAACTCGAGCACTTCGTATGCTTTTCGCAATGATTGTTCTACTATAAATGGGTCTTTTGCACGAGCAAAGATAAAGCCGGGATATTTACTCCTCTCCGGCAGCGGCACAAGCTCTTGACCGATATGAGCAGAAATGATCAAATCGGAAATTTCCGGTATTTTTTTTGCCGCTTCAACCCCACGAACACCCTGTAAAGTTCCCCGACGCGGAGCCGGAATCATCATCACGCCCGATGCATCGGATTCGCGATGTATTGAGTCTATCGAATTATTCAGTGCGTTTCGAATAATCAACTCTTCAAGTGAAACAATCCGGTCAGGCCGGTTGGCATCCTGAAATCGCAGCGCTTGCGAACAATAGCCGCCTATCGAGCGTGCGGCTATTTCTATTATATAATTACCCGACTCATTAAATCGGATCTCGGCATGAAAAGGACCCCGGCTGAGTCCTATTGCGTGCACTGCTTGCTTGGTTAATTCGATTATATCTGTCAGCGTATCGGGATTATGACGTGACGGCGTCGTATAAATTGTTTCCTCAAAATAAGGACCGGTTAACCGATCGGGTTTGTCGAAGATAGCAAGGATTTTACAGTCATTGTCGGTAATCAATCCCTCGACGGCTATTTCATCTCCCTCTATAAATTCCTCGATAAGAACAAACCGGGAATCATGTGTTAATTCCTTCTTGTTAATCGTATCAAGAATTTTTCTAACTCTATAAAAAGCATTCTGAAGCTCGTTTTTATCATTTACTTTTATCACACCGCGACTGCCCGATAACGCGACTGGCTTGAGTACAGCCGGAAACGATATATTTCCCGGAAGATATTCAGAATTTTCATCAATCGAAACTCTTATATACGATGGTTGCGGTACAGCATGCTGAGATAAAAACTCCCGCATAATATATTTGTTGCGGGTAGCAGATACGGAAATAATTGTATTGTGGGGCAAACCTAATTCCTCGGCTATCGCTGATGCAGCGACAACCGATTGATCATCGACACCGATAACCGCGTCAATTCGGTATGACTGTGAAAATGTACTTGCCGATTCAACAGCACGGGCGATATCATAAATATCTATTGACAATAATCCTGCAGGGTTCATTTCAGCAAGAGTGCTCCTGTGATCCGAACCGACAGTGACTTCGACATTTATTGAACGAGCTGCTTCAATAAACGCGGTCGTCCGGTATGACGTAGCGGGTATTAATAACAGGATCCTGTACATACGGGTTGGTTATTTATCCGATATCGATTACGAATCGATACGCAAAACCAGCTTCCCGAATTGTGCTGTATCTTCCATTCGGGAATGCGCTTTGAATGCTTCCTCAAGAGGTAGAATTGAATCTACTACCGGTTTAAGATCATTGTTCGAGTACAAGCGCAGCATATTTTCGAAATCACCCGGCGATCCCATTGTAGAGCCGAATATATTGAGCTGTTTCCAGAAAATCCGGCGGACGGTTACATTATCGGAAGGACCGAGCGTCGCGCCGTACATTACAATCGCTCCTCCCGGTTTAACAACATCGAGAATCGCATCGAAATTTTCGCCGCCGGCGCTATCCACCACAACATCTATTCCACTGTTGCCGGTCATTTCCTTTAATTCATTTATCCATTGATCGTGTTTATAATTAACGCCCCCCTCGGCGCCGATCTTTTTTGCGCGGTCAAGTTTTTCATCACTGTGTGACGTAACAAAGACACGGGCGCCTAATATTTTCGCAATTTGAAGCGCAAAACACGCTACTCCACCACCGATACCTGTTATCAACACCGTCTGTCCTTTTTGAATATTCGCCCGTGAAACAACCGCACGATATGCCGTCAACCCCGCAAGCGGAATTGCGGCTGCCTCTTCCCGGGTAAGATTATTCGGCTTATCGTAAACATTTTCAACGGGAATCGCAACATATTCTGCATAGGTCCCGTTATCGGGTAAGCCGAGTATTCGAAAATCGTCCCGTTGCACCCGTTCGCTGTCTCCCCAATTCAAACAAGGATTAATAACTACTTCTTTTCCAACCAGCGATGAATCAACGCCAGCACCCGTTTCGGCGACTATGCCGGCTCCGTCGGATCCGATTATGACGGGTAATTTAATTCCTGCATACCTTCCTCTCCGAATCCACACATCGCGGCGGTTGAGTGCGGCCGCTTTCAATTGAACGACAACCTCACCCTCTTTCGGGGCGGGGTCGGCAAACTCCTCAACTTTCAGTTGATCGGGTTCACCAAGCTCATGAAGGACAACAGCTTTCATTCTCACTCCGTAACTTTATATTCTTCTGTTTATTTATTAGATGGAGCGTAATACGGATTTGCACCGGATGCGTGATCGGTCACGTCAAGAATGCTTCCTACCTGCGGGATAAATTGGCGGATCATTTTTTCAATGCCCTGGCGCAATGTAACATTAGCCATTCCACATCCCTGACATCCTCCTCCAAGTTGCAGATACACATTATTCTTCTTCACGTCGATTAAATCAACAAAACCGCCGTGTGAAGCGACGGCAGGATTTATCTGAGTTTCGAGAAGCTCTTTCACTTTGTTTCGTATCTCTTCCTCGGAGGGAAGATTTTTCTCGACATCCGCCGATATCGCCGGTGTGCCGGACTGCAATTGTGTCCGGATCATTGCACCGACCTGTTTTGCAAGCGGCATCCAGTCCTCGTTGTCGGCTTTTGTAACCTTAACGATATTGTCATGCACCAAGACCGAAGATATGTTCGGTAAGTCAAAGATTTTTTCGGCAAGCGGCGATCCTTCTGCTTCTTTCTTGGCGGCAAAATATACCGCACCGTTTTCGTAAACAGGTCTGTCGACGGTGAATTGACACACTTCCTGTGATGCTACTTGAGCTTGAATTTTAATTTCATCTGCCATAATGTATTCATCCTTTTTAGTTATATACTAATTTGATTTTTCATTGGTTCTGCACAACAAAACCACGGTTCCGTTAATCGCGGTGCCTTTTCGCGATCTTCAAACTCTGGATAAACAAACTGTCCCGGCGGTCGTTGATCACGGGCTTCGTATGCCGCCTCCCGTATTAACTTGAACGTAATCGCTGTATCACGTCGAGGACACGCAGCGTCCTCAACAATCTGTGACACACGTTTATGTAATTCATCCATTCTCGGATCGGGGTGTTTCCACTTAAAATACAACGATGCTTTATCAAGTTCGCCCAGATAGGGCTGAATTTCCTTCTGTTCCAACAATCGGGAATCCGGTGGAATAAGCAAACGTATGGATAATTGAACCGGGTCAACATTATCAATTAAATATTCTTTGTAGACAAATTCAACCATTTCTATATAATCGTCGAGCGTTGTCCAGGGGGTAAATGCTACCCATGTCGGTCTCAAAGCTATTTCTGCACTTCTCACGATATCAAGCGCCCGGAATACATCTTCGCGTGTGTGTCCTTTGGCGAGATATTTCAAAACCGTATTGTTCAAAGACTCAACAGCCGAAATAATGAAAATACAGCCGGTTTTTTGAAATTCAGGTATTAACCCGGCATGCTTGATCAGATGCTCCACCTTTGCTGTAAAATCGAATGTCAGATGCGGAAATTCATCACTCATCCTGCGTACTATTCTTAACGAGTGAGTAGGTCCATTTAGAAAATCCGGATCCCCGAAAGTTATGTGTTTCGCTCCCATTTCGACTTGCTGACGGATATCGTCTATGATAACATCTATTGGAACAGCAAAAAACCTACCATGATATACAGCAGGGATTGGACAATGCAAACAGTGATGTAAACAACCGCGGGTGGTTTCAACATATCCGACTAATTTTTCGGCGCCATTCCATTCAAGCTTTGCGTATTTTTCAAGCGGTGGGAGTGCTTTTCTGTTTGTGGATGGAAATGATAGACGCTTTAAATATGGTGCGCGTTTCAATTTCACCGAGTCCGCAACGGGTCGGGACATTACCGAACGTGATTCCACCTGCTGAACAATCTGAACGAGTTCGTTTTCGTATTCGCCGCCTATTACCGAGTCAGCCACAGTTTCAAGCAAATAGTCTGCGTTAAGGGTTGCGTACATACCATAAAAGCAGATATGACAATTCTGATTAAGCCGACGAATCTTCTCTGCGGCAGAGATACCGATACGCATTGCCGTGTGCATAGGCGTTGAGATTCCAACAAATAGTGCACGACGGATAACCTCTTCATCCAATTTATCAATACCGATATCGAGTGCTACCGGCGAAAATCCTTCCTGTTCAAGAAATCCCATCGGCATCGCGAGACCGACCGGTTGATGACCAAGCTCATAACACGATATCAATACAATAGCACCTGGTTCACGCATACTTTTTGTTGGCGCCGGGCAAGTTTTTATAATGTGATCAAACTCCGAACGAACTTCCGCACCCGCAGGATTTGGTTGCCGTTGGATTATTGAATACAAACCCCCGTCCGTTTAATCCATCGGTATAATCAAGCACCGTGCCGCGCAAGTACATCAGACTTCGTTCATCGACAAGGACTTTTACACCTTGTTCTTCAATGACAATATCACCCTCGCGCGCTCCTTCTTCAAAGGCCAGCATATACGACAATCCCGAGCAGCCGCCCCCTTTTACACCTACCCGAAGAGCATGTTCCTCAGGTATATTATTCTCTTTCTTAATTTTTCCTATTTCCTCGGCTGCTTTTTCGGTTAATTCAATATCTTTCTGCACCTCCATACCCGGTACAGTAATAGGGTTGTTAGCATTTGGTGTATCAGACATAATAAATCCTCCCTTTAAAAATCGTTAATTATAATCCAAGTTCGAGTCGTGCTTCTTCACTCATCATTTCCGGATTCCATGGCGGATCCCACACAACATCCACTTTTACCTCATTCACACCCTCTACGTTTTTAACTCTTTGTTCAACATCCTTAGGCAATGTACCGGCAACCGGACATGCCGGGGACGTCAGGGTCATACGAACGTTTACATTGAAATCGCCGTCAATATGGACATCATAAATCAGTCCAAGCTCATAAATGTTTACCGGTATTTCAGGATCATAACATGTCCTGATCATATCGATTATCTGTTTTTTTAATAATTCTCTGTCAGCCATAACTGTTATTTTTCAGTAGATACAACATGTTCTTTATTTTCGAGCGCAGCACGTAATGTGTGCCACGCAAGACTTGCGCACTTGACTCTCGCCGGGAATTCACTGACACCCGAAAATACAGCAAGCTTACCGATCCGGTCAAGCTCTTCAATCGGGTCGGATTCACCCATTACCAGTTTATGAAAAAGTTTTCCTAACTCTTCCGCCTCTTCCTTTGTTTTGCCCTTGAGCAGAGAACTCATAACCGAAGCAGAAGCTTTCGATATTGCACAACCCGCACCTTCAAAAGCCACTTCTTGAATGATGTCATCTTCGACGCGCAAATAAATATTATAATGATCGCCGCACAGGGGATTATATCCCTCGGCGTGGCGGTTAGCGTTTTCAAGCTTCTTGAAATTACGCGGGTTTTTGTTATGATCCAGGATAATTTCCTGGTACAACGATTTTAATTCAGACATTATCGAAAGATTTTTTTCGCCTTTTCGATGCTCCGAATAAGCGCATCTACTTCGTCTTTTGTATTGTACATAGCAAACGATGCACGTGCAGTTGCCGGGATTCCAAACCGCTGCATTACCGGCTGCGTACAATGATGACCTGTCCTTATTGCAACACCTTCGGAGTCGATAATTGTTCCAATATCGTGCGGGTGCACGTCTTCAAGCATAAACGATATAACCGCCGATTTATTTTTTGCAGCGCCTATCATTCTCAGTCCATCGACGGATAACAACGCTTGTGTAGCGTATGCAAGCAGGTCTTGCTCGTAGGCATAAATATTATCAATCCCAATTTTATTAATGTAATCAGATGCGGCGCCGAGTGCAGTAGCGCCCGCGATATTCGGTGTACCCGCCTCAAACTTATATGGAAGATCGTTATATATTGTTTTCTCAAAAGTAACCGACTTGATCATATCGCCGCCTCCTTGATACGGCGACATATTTTCGAGATACTCACTTTTCCCGTATAAAACACCGATACCCGTCGGTCCGAACATCTTGTGCCCTGAAAAAACATAGAAATCACAATTTAAATCCTGCACGTCGAGCTTCATATGAGAAACAGTCTGCGCGCCATCGATCAATACCGGTATATCGTGTGCGTGCGCCATTTCGATCATTTGCTTTACCGGGTTCACCGTACCGAGTGAATTCGATATATGTACAAGCGACACAAACTTTACTTTCGGAGAGAGCATTTTCTCGTACTCTTCCAGAATGATCTCCCCCTTATCATTGATCGGCGCCACGCGAAGAATTGCACCTGTTTCCTGACACACTATCTGCCACGGCACAATGTTCGAGTGATGCTCCATTCCGGTAATGAGAATCTCTTCACCCGCATTTATCCTCTTCTTCACAAAGCTATTCGCAACAAGATTGATCCCCTCGGTTGTTCCCCGGACAAAAATAATCTCCTGAGTTTGCTGCGCATTAATAAATCCACATAAATTTTTCCGGCTATTTTCATACCCCTCGGTTGCTTTCTGGCTCAGGTAGTGGACACCGCGGTGTATATTCGAATTATCTTCGAGATAATAACGCCGTAAAGAATCAACTACACACATCGGTTTCTGGGTGGTGGCGGCATTATCGAGATATACGAGGGGCTTCCCGTTGACTTTCCGGTTCAGTATCGGAAAATCAGACCGTATACTCCATACATCGAATGGATCTTTCGATCTTAGGGGAGTCAGTGTTTCAACCGCTGCTTTCATAAATAAACACCCGAATTATTCTTTATCTATACCTTCAAGTCTATCTTGTTGTAATTTCACAAGCACACGTTGATGGCAATAATCGCGCAACTCTTTTATTTTAATTCGATCGATAACATCGCTTGCAAAGGCATACGTGAGAATATCGCGCGCCATATCTCTCTGAATACCGCGCGTTTGCAGATAAAACAATGCCTCCTCATCAAGCTGACCGATCGTTGCGCCGTGCGTACACTTAACATCATCGGCAAAGATCTCGAGCTGCGGCTTCGTATCTATACTTGCGCCATCGGACAGTAAAAGTGCTTGATTCGTTTGTTTTGCATCGGTTTTTTGTGCATCGAGACGGACAAAAATCTTCCCGTTAAAAACGCCCCTCGCACTACCGTCAAGCACTCCTTTATACAACTCATGACTGTTACAATGCGGTTTCGCATGATCGATAGTCGTGTGATTGTCAATGAGTTGACTGCCAGTACCAAGATACAATCCATTTAGCGTAGATTCAACCCCTTCGGCATCGAGAGTCGCCCGCGGATTATTCCTGACAATCAAACCGCCGAAATCTATCGCATTGGACACAAAATTACTGTTTGCCATTTGATAGGTCTGTATCGTCGACACATGATATGCCTCACTACTCTCTTCTTGCACCTTATGGTGCTCAATGTGCGCATTTTCGTCAACAAATACTTCTGTGACGGCATTGGTGAAATAACGGTTATTTTTAATTCCGGTATAGGTTTCAATGATCGTTGCTTTACTGTGCTTCCCTGCAATGAATAAATTCCGCGGGTAACTAACAAACGGCTCGCTTTTGCCTGATGCCAGGAAAAGCAGATGTATCGGTTTCTCTATCAAAGCATTATCAGAAAGATAAATATAAGCGCCATCGTTAATGAATGCTGTATTCAACGCCGTAAAGGCATCATCATCATACCGTGCATATTTAGTGAGATGTTGTTTCACGGCTGCAGCATCTGCCCGCAATGCTTCGGCAAGACTTCCGATTTTAACCCCGTCGGGCAGGTCACGCACGGATGAATGTTTCCCGGAAAAATGACCGTCGATAAACACAAGCAGGTGTACAGCAAGTCCGTTGTAATCGTATCGTAATATATCATTTGTTGATACAAGATCGAAATCGGGCTGGATAATGTGTTTAAAATTTTCTTTCGCGATGGATGCAACGTTTGTATATTTCCACTCCTCATTCCGTGTGGTCGGGAAACCGAGTTCATCAAACTTTCTGAGCGCATCACGCCGAACGTCATGACACCAACTACCGGCTTCACCATTCAGGTTTTTTTCGAACGTCTCGAAATTTGATAAATACAACTGATTATTTTCTTTTATTGCCAATGCCATTGTTACACTGTCTCCTCAAGTTTTGCTTTGACATCCGAATATTCTGCTCTGATTTGATCGTACCCCTTTTCTTCAAGTTCAATCGCAAGGTTTTTATCGCCGGACTTGACAATTTTTCCATTCAAGAGAATATGTACGTAATCCGGGACGATGTAATTGAGCAGCCGCTGATAGTGTGTGACGACGATAATAGCGCGATCTTTGGTGCGCAATCTGTTGACACCGTCGGAAACGATACGCAAAGCATCTATATCCAAGCCCGAATCGGTCTCATCCATAATAGCGAGCTTCGGTTCGAGTACCGCCATCTGAAGTATCTCATTTCGCTTCTTCTCACCGCCCGAGAATCCCTCGTTAACTGAGCGATTCAACATATCGGTGCTGATATCCAGTATCTTTGCCTTTTCTTTGATGTGCTTCAGGAAATCCATTGCATCGAGTGGTTCGAGTCCCTGATGCTTTCTTATCTCGTTTAGGCCTGTTTTCAGAAAGTATGAATTCGTCACACCCGGTATCTCAACGGGATACTGGAAGGCCATGAATAATCCTTCGCGTGCCCGCTCATCCGGTTCCATATCGAGCATATCTTTCCCGAGATAGGTAATTTCACCGCCCGTTACGTCATAGGTATCGCGTCCGCTGATAACCTGCGCAAGCGTACTTTTTCCCGAACCGTTCGGTCCCATGATGGCATGAACTTCGCCCGGTTTTACGGATAAATCAATCCCCTTGAGGATCTGAGTTCCTTCAATCTCTACATGTAAATTTTTTACGTCCAGCATTCGTGCTTATCTCCGAATTATTAATGTAACATTATTTTAATTTTGAAAATATTATTATCCGACACTTCCTTCAAGACTGACACCGAGAAGCTTCTGCGCTTCGACGGCGAACTCCATCGGCAATTCCTTGAATACCTCTTTCGCAAATCCATTCACAATGATTGAAACGGCATCTTCGGTCGATATACCGCGCTGATTGCAGTAAAAGATCTGATCTTCACCGATCTTTGAAGTCGTCGCTTCGTGTTCAATCTGTGACGATGTATTCTTGGCTTCAATATACGGGAATGTATGCGCACCGCACCGGTCTCCGAGCAATAACGAATCGCACTGTGAGAAGTTGCGTGCGTTCTCTGCATTCTTCATCACCCTGACGAGTCCGCGGTACGAATTCTGGCTCACACCACCCGCAATACCTTTGGCAACGATATTGCTCCTGGTGTTCTTTCCGATGTGTATCATCTTCGTTCCGGTATCCGCCTGCTGGTGATTCATAGTAAGCGCTACGGAATAGAACTCACCCATCGAGTTATCACCCTGCAAAATAACGCTCGGATATTTCCACGTAATAGCAGAACCTGTTTCTACCTGCGTCCATGAAATCTTTGAGTTGACGCCTGCACATTTACCGCGCTTGGTCACAAAGTTGTAAATACCGCCCTTTCCGTCTTTATCACCGGGGTACCAGTTTTGAACGGTTGAGTACTTTATTTGTGCATCATCGAGAGCGATCAGCTCAACCACCGCGGCATGAAGCTGATGTGTATCACGCTTCGGGGCTGTACAACCTTCAAGATAGCTGACATAAGCGCTTTCTTCTGCAACGATAAGCGTTCTCTCGAACTGTCCGGTATTCTCGCTATTGATACGAAAGTAGGTTGACAATTCCATCGGACAGCGGACACCTTTCGGTATATAGACAAACGAACCGTCACTGAATACAGCGGAGTTCAAAGCCGCAAAGTAATTATCGTTATACGGAACAACCGATCCGATATACTTCCTAACGAGATCGGGATGGTTCTGTACGGCTTCGGACATCGAACAGAAGATAATTCCTTCTTCGGCAAGCTTCTCCTTAAACGTTGTCGCCACCGACACGCTATCGAACACCGCGTCGACCGCAACGCCGGCAAGCATCTTTTGCTCCTCAAGCGGGATACCGAGCTTTTTGTATGTTTCCAGCAACTCGGGATCGACTTCATCGAGACTCTTCGGTGCGTCATCTTTTGACTTTGGCGCCGCATAGTACCGCTGGCTCTGATAATCGATCGGCGGATACTTCACATTCACCCATGTCGGTTCCGTCATCTTTTGCCAGTTCCTGAACGCTTTCAAACGCCATGCAAGCATCCACTCCGGTTCTTTTTTCTTCAGAGATATAAACCGAACCACATCCTCATTCAACCCGGGAGAGGCATATTCTTGCTCAATGTCGGTAAAAAATCCCCACTTATATTCGCGATTACCGAGAGCTTCGAGAGTATCTTTCTCGGTTACTTTCTTCTTCGCTTTATGTATCTTTTTTTCTTCCGGAATAGTTTCTACCTGTGGTTGATCCTTCTCAAGCATATCACTCATAAATAAAACTCCATTGTGAATTAGTTCCTGCGATTGTTAAGATTATAATTTTCAATGACTTAGAAAACAAGACTAATTTAGTCCTATTTGCACACAAAAAACAAGCGGCGTTAATTGCCGCAACCTTAAATAATAATACAAGTTATAAAAAATTTATGTCGAAATCAAATGTTAAAATTTCATCCGTATCTAATTAAAAAACGAATGATTTCAGAACAAGGTTCCATTTGATTAGTATTGTCTACTCCGCTGATTCGTGAGAACGAAGTCGTGAAAATTCAAGATTCCAGGCATCCGGATTTCGCACTTTAAGTGTTAATTCGCGCTGCATCCGGGCACACTGACAACGTACAAAAATATTTCGATCAT
>PWYR01000065.1 GCA_003567775.1 Ignavibacteriales bacterium
ACATCGTTAATTGACGGTTCATCTTCGATTATAGTGTTGGTAAAATAATCCTCCGAGGTGTTTTCTAAATTGCTTGTTGTGAAATTATTATTAGCATAAATATCAGTCGAGGGTTGATCTCCCTTCGACGGAATGAAAGATTTTTCTTTCCCCGTATGGTTTGTACACCCATTTATCGCAATTAATATAATTGCTACAACTGTTATATGCCCCCATTTCGTTTTCATTTAATCCCCATCTATTAGTTCCAGAAATTCCAGCTAACAAAAACATAAATTTAATATTACGACAAAATTGTCTTTGATTATAATCATACGTGTATTCTAAACATGAAGTACTAACCAATAGAGGTTAGAAAAAGTTCACGCTTTCACTAACCCGCATCTCATATAACAATCACAACAATTTATTCTTATATGTAACAAATTATATGCCAAAAGCTGTGAATGCATAATTCTGCCGTAATTAGACCATACCGGCAATTATTTGTCTAAAACATTCTTTTGTTTTTAGTCGTATTGAGGGTGGTTGTTATTTTTGCCAGATATATGCTGTAATTTTTACATACAGCAAAAGTGACCTGCCCTTCTTTTAATACTACCTATAAGATGCGCTGCCGATTCCTTCTATAATTCATTCCTTAATTCTTCTACGAATGTATCCAGCTCATGTTTTAATCGTCGCTCGGTAACCGCAATCATAAGATCGTTCGGATTACCATCCCACTTACTGAGCGGTATACCCGCAAGAATTTTCTTCTTCGCCAGCTTATTTACCACTGTTGCGGCGGGGTGTGAAAGTGTAACAACAAACTCATTAAAAAACGGTTTTTTATATTTTAAAGTGCAACCGTCAATTTCTTTAATTTTTTCAGCAAGATAATGACTCTTTTGCAGGCATAAATTCGCTACCTCCTGTAAACCCTGCTTGCCGAGCATTGCCATATATACCGTAGCAGCAAGCATCATCAAGCCCTGATTTGTACAGATATTTGATGTTGCTTTCTCGCGCCGGATCTGCTGTTCCCTGGTTTGCAGGGTGAGCACAAATCCTCGTTCTCCGTCTGCATCAACCGTTATGCCGGAAAGACGTCCCGGAATTTTTCGCATTAAAAATTCTTTCACCGCAAAGATTCCGAGATACGGACCGCCGAAGTTCAATCCAATCCCGAGCGGTTGTCCCTCACCTATTGTAATGTCCGCTCCGTAATCACCCGGAGCACTTAATATCCCCAGAGAAATAGGATTCACGACGGAAATATATATCGCTTTTTTCGATTTCGCTATTTCACCGATCTCGAACACATCTTCAAGACAACCGTAAAAATTCGGTTGCTGTACAACGACCGCTGCGGTGTCGTCGGTGACGGCTTTTTTCAGCGCATTTATATCAGCCGTACCATCGTCCAACGGAAGTTGATTCACATTGATGTTCTGACTTTTACAATAGGTATTGACGATCTTCAAATAATCCGGTTGTAAAGCGCCTGCAATAACTATTTCGGTGCGTTTTGTATGCGCTGCCGCGAGTATTATTGCTTCGGCAAGTGCGCTGCCTCCATCGTACATCGATGCGTTCGAAATATCCATGCCGGTTAACCGGCAGATCATTGTTTGGTATTCGTAAATCGCCTGCAGCGTACCCTGGCTTACCTCCGCCTGATATGGCGTATATGCGGTGTAAAACTCCGATCTACTCGTTATAGCGCTAATTGCAGACGGAACAAAGTGATCATAGCTGCCTCCGCCGAGATAATTAGATACGCCGGTGTGCAGATTTTCTTCCGCAATGCGATATAGCTCTCGCAACGCTTCACATTCTGACAATTTTGAGGGAATATTTAAATCGCCTTTAAAACGAACTTCTTCAGGTATGTTTGCAATTAGTTCTTCGAATGACTTCGTACCGATAGCATCGAGCATTTCTTTCCGCTCATCGTCGGTTGCCGGAAAATATGTCATGATAAAACTCCTCTATATTTTTGCCCTGTTTTCGCTTACGCTTCTGCGACGTGTTCTTTATATGCAGCACTATCCATAAGCGTATCGACTTCGGTGGGATCCGTTAATTTTATTTTCAACATCCATCCTTTTTGATATGGATCCTGGTTTACCAGCTCCGGGCTATCGGTGAGTTCATCATTCACTTCAACGATTTCGCCGCTGACAGGTGCATACAAATCTGCCACCGTCTTAACGGCTTCAATAGTTCCGATTGAGTCGTTCCGTGAAAATGTTTTGCCTTTTTCCGGAAATTCGATATACACTATATCTCCGAGTTCAGATTGCGCATATTCGGTAATTCCGACGACGGCGATTCCGTCTTCAACACGTAACCATTCGTGTTCTTTCGTATACTTTAAATTATCTGGAAAATTCATTTTATCTCCTATTTCAATATATTTTCGGTTAATCTTTAAACAGAAATGTATCTATAAAGCGTGTATCTATATTACCTTCTTTGAATCGTTCATTCTTCATAACCTTTTTATGGAACGGTATCGTTGTATGAATCCCTTCAACTATAAACTCATCAAGCGCCACGGTCATTCGTTTGATTGCATCTTCGCGTGTCGGTGCGTGAACGATGAGTTTTGCCATTAGTGAATCATAATACGGCGGTATGACGTATCCTGCATATGCGTGCGTATCGACACGAACACCAAGTCCGCCCGGAATATGCAAGCTTGTAATTTTACCGGGAGAAGGACGAAAATCCATATTCGGATCTTCTGCGTTGATGCGGCATTCAATAGCGTGACCGTTCGGTTTAATTTTTTTCCGGGATAATCGCTTCCCGTTCATAATCTGTATCTGCTCGCGGATCAGATCGTACCCCGTGACTTCTTCCGTTACCGGATGCTCGACCTGAATACGCGTGTTCATTTCCATAAAATAAAAATTTCGATCTTTATCCACAAGAAATTCTATTGTACCTGCCCCGCGATACGAGACACTTTTCGCGCCCTGAATTGCAGCCTCGCCCATTTGTTCACGAAGATGATCGTCGACAATCGGCGACGGCGATTCCTCAATCAATTTCTGATGTCTGCGTTGGATAGAACAATCGCGTTCACCCAGATGAATTACGTTACCATAGGTATCGCCGAGCACCTGTATCTCAACATGGCGGGGTCCTTCAATAAACTTTTCGATATATACACCCGGGTTGCCGAAAGCCGACTCTGCTTCAGTCCGTGCGGTTTGAAAATGTTTATCGAATTCTTCCGATTGCCGTACGATTCTCATTCCCCTGCCGCCGCCGCCCGCAGATGCTTTTATAATAACGGGAAATCCGATAGATTCCGCAAGCTCAAGCGCAGTTTTTTTATCATTGATAATACCGTCGCTGCCCGGCACAACCGGCACTTCCGATTTCCGCATCGTTTCTTTCGCAAATGCTTTATCGCCCATTGCACTGATCATTTCGGCAGTCGGTCCGATAAATGTTATTCCGGAGGTTTCGCATATGTCGGCAAAGCTGGCATTCTCAGACAGAAATCCGTACCCGGGATGTATGGCGTCGGCATTGGTAACTTCGGCTGCGGCGATTATGCTCGGAATATTGAGGTAACTTTCTTTCGGTGATGGGGGTCCGATACAAACGGCTTCGTCGGCAAAACGAACGTGTAACGATTCACGGTCTGCTTCGGAATAGACCGCAACCGTTTTGATATCCATCTCCTGGCATGCACGTATAATACGCAGGGCGATTTCCCCACGATTGGCAATTAGAATCTTATTCAACAATGATATTACCTACTTAGTCGGCTCGATGAGGAACAGCGTCTGGTTGTACTCAACCGGCTGTGCATTTTCTACCATGATCTTGACGATTTTTCCCTTCATATCACATTCTATTTCGTTCATCAATTTCATAGCTTCAATGATACAGAGAACGGTACCCGGTTCTACGTCCTGTCCAACCTCAACATAAGGATCTGCATCAGGTGCTGGTGCACGATAAAACGTGCCCACAATAGGAGATTTAACTTCGTAATAACTCACACCCGGTTCCGCCTTCTTCTCCTCCGGTTTGGGCGCCTCGGCAGTTTCCGGTTGCACCGGGGGCGGTGTCGTCTGCTGCTGGGGTGTTGCCGCCGGCATCTGGTAATATGGCGCGGGGAATCCCGTATATTCACCGGCTTTGCTATTGCTCGATTTTGCCAAACGAAGTTTGATCCCCTCTTCCTCTATCTCCATCTCGGTCATATTGCTTTGATCAAGTATCTTGATCAGCTTTCGAAGGTATGCTAAATCCATTACCCGCCTATCGTTTAATTTAACTGTTTTGCCCTTTCGATGTATCCGCCGGTCCTTGTATCGACCTTGACCACATCGTTTTGATTGATAAACAACGGTACCTGAACTATCGCTCCTGTCTCAAGTGTCGCGGGTTTGGTGCCGCCCGTTGCGGTGTCTCCTTTAACACCTGGTACTGTTTCAATTACTTTCAGTGCAACGTTTGTAGGTAGCTGACATCCAACTACTTCATTTTCGAAGGTTTCCATCTCTACGGTATCTCCCTCCTTGAGATATTGCGATTGGTTTGCCATCATAGATTCATCGAGATGGAATTGCTCGTGAGTTTCCTGATCCATAAAGTAGAATGTATCGTTATCCCGATAGAGGAATTGAGCCGGGCGTCGTTCTACGCGGGCTACTTCGATTCTGTCACTTGAACTAAATTTGTGTTCCAGTAACCTACCGGTTTTTAAGTTCCGCATTTTCGCCTGCACAAAACCACGTTTGTTCCCCGGTGTCCGGTGTTGGTAATCTTCTATTGTGTATAACTCTCCGCCGAATACAATTATCATTCCGACACGGAAATCAAGCGCTGTTGCCATGCTGCCTCAAACTGTTTGTAAAAAACAATATATCCTCATATATTAGTACATAATCGGAATTATTAATATACAGCCATATACTTTTAAAGTCAACCGTTTTCTTTTATGAAATTTGTATTACACATTGCCTCAGCGCTAAAAAGGCGGATTATTCCGGGATTCATTCTCTTATTTATATTCTCCGGATGCGGCGACTCGCCCGATAAAAAAATTCGCTTTGAAAAAATGGTGATGATATACGCCGATGTACTTATCATCAGTAGTGTGTATGATGAAGAGCACGCACCGGAAAGATACTTCGAGCAGCTTGACTCGGTGCTCGCTGAACACGGCGTCAATCGCGCTTCATTCGATTCAACACTCAATCATTATCAGAAAGATCCTGTCCGATGGAAAGATTTGATTGACGGGGTTACGCGCGAGTTAGAAGATCGGCGCGATCAGGCCCGCGGTTCTTCCGGTAACCGGTCTTCATCCTGATTACCCATCGATGTCGATGTATAGTAGTACGGTTTGATTTCCTTGCCGAGAAACGCAAGTACGGCAGCTATAACACCGAAATCGTCAAGATAACCTATTAACGGCAGCATATCAGGTATAGCATCTATCGGCATAATAAAATATACAAGCGCAGCAACAACGACAGATTTCTTATACCACGGAATAGCGTCATCGGTCATATACCTGAATAATGCAAGAACATGCTTAGCCAGTCTGATCCCGCCGCGCAACGACTGAACCTTCTCATCAAAATTCTCTCGAACATATTGTTCTTTCTTACTAGACTCCTCTTCGGTATCGGGAATATCAAGTTGATCGAATTCATCAGGTCGGTCGCCCTGCGACTCATAGCCTGCGGGCGACGGATCGCCGTTATGTGGTCGTTCCATACAATATCTCCTTCCCTTTATGATTAGACTTCAAGTAATAATAATCTATGTCGCGTTTTTGACCTCTCCCATAACAGAAGCACTCTCTCCCAGCGTGCGGAGTAATGCAAGAATTTTATCCACATTTTCCTTATGTACAATAATCGTCAATCCAATACCCATATTAAAGACCCGCTGCATTTCATTTTCATCAACATTGCCGGTCGATTGAATCAACCTGAAAATTGCGGGCGTCTCCCATGCCCTCCAGTCGATATTCAATGTCATAGCATCGGGAACAATCCGCATTGTATTACCGACGATTCCCCCTCCCGTTATGTGCGCAAATCCTTCAGGACGGGAACGTTGTATTATTTTCTGTATTGTTCGTAAATACGAGCGGTGAACACGGAGCATTTCCTCACCGAGTGTACATCTCAACTCTTCGATATATTCATCGATTTTAAATTTATTAAACAATACCGAGCGCGCAAGCGAGTATCCGTTTGTATGTAAACCGTTTGATGCTACTCCAATCAGTACATCACCGGGTCTGATTCCCGCGCCGTTAATGATGTCCGGCTTATCAACTACTCCCACAATCATTCCCGCGATATCGTAATCTTTTTCTCTATACATACCGGGCATCTCAGCCGTTTCACCGCCGATAAGGGCGCATTTGTTTTCTTTACAAGCGCTCACAAAACCCCGGATAATCGCTTGAAAAACCCGCTGTTCAAGTTTTCCGGCGGCAAGATAATCCATAAAAAACAAAGGGAGTGCTCCGCTCACTGCTATATCATTAACGCAATGATTGACAAGATCGCTTCCAACCGTATCGTGTTTACCGGCAAGTACGGCAACATTCAACTTTGTGCCAACGCCGTCAACGCTTGAAACCAACACGGGTTCTTTATATTGAGAAAAGTCCGGTTGGAAGAAACCACCGAATAATCCGATATCGGTTAGAACATTCGGTGAAAAGGTAGATCGAATAAGCGATTTAATACTTCGCACCGAAGCTTCCGCCGCCTCAATATCTACACCGGCATTTTTGTACGTTTTACTCAAAAATTAGCTCCACTCCAACAAGACAGATGTATTCATATTTACATATTATTTCACTTTGATCAAAGTAGTGAGATTGAAATTGAAAATCAAGGACTTGAATGTGTGGTTTTGCTTCTCTATATTTAATCTTTTCGGATATTCAGGACAAATTCTGTTTATGTACTCAATTAGCGTCGATCCCGGAAATCAAACAATACCGGTCAATACTGTTTATTGTCTCGGGAGAAATTATGCCGGTCACGCTCGCGAGATGGGCGTCGAGCCGCCGGCGGAACCGGTTGTTTTCATGAAACCGGCTACGGCTATACGCAACGGTGATTCACCTATTTTGTTGCCATCATTCAGCAACGATATACATTATGAAATAGAACTCGTTGTATCTGTTAACGATGTGCCCGGGAATGTATTGACGGAAGATGCAAGTAAATATATTATGGCATATGGCGTCGGACTCGATTTAACTGCGCGGGATATACAATCAACCGCAAAGAAAAAAGGATTGCCCTGGACGCTTGCAAAGGGATTCGATGGGTCAGCCCCTGTATCCCGTTTTATAAAAGCCGGCAACAATTTAATTACTATGAATACAATGTTACGCCTTACAATTAATAACCATATTAAACAACAGGACATTATCGGCAATATGATTTTTCCGATACCTGCAATAATCTCACATCTTTCAAAATATTTCACCCTGCGACGGGGTGATCTGATTTTCACGGGAACACCGGAAGGCGTTGGACCACTTCAACACGGAGATGAAGTAACCGTAGAATTGGTCGATATTGTATCTTTCAGGACAAAAGTGCAGAAATTATAAATATGTCTTTGAAACAAAAATTTGTATTAACCTCTCTCACTGTAATGGTGATCGGTGTTCTTATAGGCGCCGTTTTGCTCTTCTCAAG
Organism: Ignavibacteriales bacterium; assembly: GCA_003567775.1. Classification (GTDB taxonomy): domain Bacteria; phylum Bacteroidota; class Ignavibacteria; order T3Sed10-11; family T3Sed10-11; genus T3Sed10-11. The sequence goes on from PWYR01000065.1 coordinate 7,695, forward strand.
AGGAGCTATCTCTTTTAAAAGTAACCCTGATTACGAACCGGCCTGGCAACCACGAACATTCAGCGAGATATACGATGCGTTCGATTCGATCGAAACGGATTTGAACGATTATATCTGGCCTACAGATATAACCAACATAATGACTTCTGCATTCGGAGAATTTAGATCGACACATTTTCACGCGGGCATCGACATAAGTACACGCGGACAAATCGGAGCGTCTGTATTTGCATCAAGAGACGGCTACATCGAACAAATCGGCGTCTCACCCTTCGGGTACGGTAAATATATTTTGATGCGACATAAAGACGGATATGCCACGCTGTATGCACATCTTGATAGATTCGATGAACCCATCGAGGAAAAGGTTTACGAGTATCAATATAAGGTCGGGCAATACAGTGTAACGATGAATTTTGAACCGGATGAGTTTACATATCATCAGGGTGAAATCATAGCAAGATCGGGCAGCACCGGATCGGGGCCGCCGCACATTCATTTCGAGATACGGGATACCAACAATAATCCGCTTAATCCTAAGCTTTCGGATCAAATCAATATCAATGATACCGCGCCCCCTATCTTTAACCGCCTTGCCGCGATACCGGTAAACGTACGGAGCTTTGTGAACGACAGAATAATGCCGGTCACCTTAGCCGCCGTTGCTACCCGACACGGTGACTATGTGATTGAAAATCCCATCAAAATGTCAGGTAAAGTCGGCATGGCGGTCGATGTTCACGACCGCAATAACGACACCTGGTACCGGCACGGGATATATGCAATGGAGTTTTTTCTGGAAGACAGTCTATTATATTCATTGCATTATGATCGTCTGCCTATCGAGCATAGACATCAGATACGCTTGCATTATGATCATCATCTCCTGAGCACCGGACGCGGGCGATACCGGAAATTATTCATTGAAGAAGGGAATGCTCTTCCATTGTATTCCCGGCGTACACACGGCAGCGGCTTAATCAATACAGATGATTTTACACCCGGGAATTATCATTTCCGTATAATTGCGTATGATATTGCAGGTAATACATCGACTCTATCGGGAAAATTTGAATTAGAAGCTTCACCCCTTGAAAATCAGACACTAAAGAATCCGGATATTGAGAACAAACCGGAACGGCTATTCTCCGAAAGCAGGTTGCAAATTAAAACCGAAATTACTCGAGATATGCTGATTGTAAATATCACGCATCCGGAATTTACCGAAAATCCGTTGCCGCTCATTGTTCGAAATGATAAAAAAATCCAAACGATCCCCGTTAATGACCGCAGAGGATTAACGCATCAGTACCGCGTTCAGTTGCAGCCGTCGTCGAATTCCACACTCCATTTTAAATACGTATATAACGATACGGTTTTCACATATTTAGAAACTGTTTATTCGATACGACCGGACAAATCCGGCGAAATCAATATCGATAATGGAAATTTAATCATTACATACGATTACGGCTCCGTATATTACCCGTTATTCTTTACGGTATCACGTATTGAAAATAAGGATGATTATTATTATTCTTTCAACTCAACCAGTTCGGTATTAGATAAAGGTATACGTTTTTCAATTAAAGCAACAGACACCCTTGAACCTTTCAACCGGAGTATCGTGTATACAAGAAGCGGCTCACGATGGAGTACCCATGGAAGTACACGGGTTTATGAGAACAGAACACTTACAGGGTACAGCCGCCGGATATTCAACGACATAAAAACGGCAGTAGATACCACGGCGCCCTCTATCAGTAACGTCATTATAGACGGAAATCGCAACATGCGGTTACGTTTCAGATTAAACGACGATGAGTCGGGCATCGATCATTCATCATTAGAAATCAAACTTAACGACGAGATCATAATCGGGCGATACGATCCCGATCTATCGATGGTCATTTACAGAGCCCGGGAACCGCTTGCACCGGGAACATACACTCTTTCGATTACCGTTAGTGATAGAGCAGGCAATAGTACGGCGTACAACCGCACCGTGACCATTCGATAAAACATACTTCCGGAGTAATAATAGATAATGACAAAGAAAATAGACCAAAACAAACAATCAACAACTGCGTTGCCAAAAGCATACTCACCCGCCGATGCCGAAGCTAAATGGTATTCGTATTGGTTGGAACATAAATTCTTCCATGCGAAAGTAAATACGGATAAACGGCCGTATACCATCGTGATTCCTCCGCCGAATATCACCGGTGTGCTGCATATGGGACATGTACTTAACAATACGATTCAGGATGTATTTATACGATGGAAGCGCATGCAGGGATATGAAGCATGCTGGATTCCCGGAACCGATCACGCCGGGATTGCAACACAACATGTAGTCGAGCGGCAATTACGTTCGGAAGGAAAAACACGACATGAACTCGGTCGTGAAAAATTTCTCGAGCACGTTTGGGACTGGAAAGAAAAATACGGAAGAACCATCATAAAACAATTACAAAAACTCGGCGCTTCCTGCGACTGGGATCGTGAGCGATTTACGATGGACGAAGGGTTATCGAACGCAGTGAAAGAAGTTTTTATCCGGTTGTACGAAAAGGGATTGATCTACCGCGGGAAATATATAGTCAATTGGTGCCCGAACGATCATACCGCATTAAGCGACGATGAAGTAAACCATTTTGAAACCAGCGGGAATTTATGGTATGTTGCATATCCATTAAAAGGATCAAAAGAAACGATTACCGTTGCCACAACACGTCCCGAAACATTGCTCGGCGATACTGCCGTTGCTGTCAATCCAAGTGATGAACGATATAAAAAATTGATCGGAAAAACGGCAATTCTGCCAATCGCCAATCGTGAAATTCCGATCGTTGCCGATGAATATGTCGATCCGAAATTCGGCACCGGCCTGGTTAAAGTAACCCCTGCACACGATCCCAATGACTTTGAAATCGGACGGCGTCACAACCTCGAACAGATCATCGTGATGGATACATCCGGCAAAATGAACAAGAACGCGCCTCAACAATATCAAGATATGGATCGGTATGAATGTCGTAAAGCACTGGTTAATGACCTGAAAAAGCAGGGAAATCTGAAGAAAACCTCCGACCATGTTCACATGATCGGCAAATGTTACCGGTGCGATACCATCGTCGAACCATATCTTTCGGATCAGTGGTTTGTAAAAATGAAACCTCTCGCCGAACCGGCGCTCAAGGTAGTACTTGACGGTCAGATTAAATTCCATCCCAAACGATGGATTAAAACATACGACCATTGGATGAACAACATTCGTGACTGGTGTATCAGCCGTCAACTCTGGTGGGGACATCGCATCCCGGTTTATTATTGTTCCGACTGCAGTCATACAATGGTGCTTCGAAACAAACCCGAAAAATGTCACAACTGCAACAGCGCTAATTTTAAACAGGATGAGGACGTACTGGACACCTGGTTCTCCTCCTGGCTCTGGCCGTTTTCGACATTAGGATGGCCCGAAGAAAACGACGATCTGAAGTACTTTTACCCCACGGATACCCTTGTCACAGGACCGGATATTATCTTCTTCTGGGTCGCCCGTATGATTATGGCTGGACTTGAATTCCGCGGCGAGGTTCCGTTTACCGATGTTTATTTTACAAGCATCATACGCGACATCGAGGGCAGGAAGATGAGCAAATCACTCGGCAACTCACCCGATCCGCTTGATGTAATCGATGAGTATGGCGCAGATGCATTGCGATTTACGGTGTTGTATTTAGCCCCGCTCGGGCAGGATGTATTCTATGCGAACGAAAAGTGTGAGATCGGCAGGAATTTTGCAAACAAGATCTGGAATGCGGGAAGATTCCTGCTTATGAACAAAGAACAAATCCCATTCGAATCGGAGGATGAAAATTTATTTTCCGATGCAATAGATGAATGGATTGAAAGCAGATTAAACAATACAATAAAAAACCTTACCAAAGCGCTGGACCGATTCCACGTGAATGAAGCCACAAAAGTGCTTTACGACTTCATCTGGCGCGACTTCTGCGATTGGTATCTCGAGATGATAAAACACCGGTTTTACGAATCGTCGAAACCGGAGATGCAAAAAGCGACCATTGCGCGTTCACTTCGCATTTATGAAACAGCACTGCGCATGCTGCATCCGTTTATGCCGTTTATTACAGAGGAATTGTGGTGGAATATATTCGACCGTAAAGACGGGAAAAGCATAATGATAGAATCCTGGCCAACGGTCAATAAAAAGAAAATAAATCCGGATGCGGAGGACCAAATTGCATCCATACAAAATATTGTATCGGCAGTCCGGAGTATCCGGGGTGAAATGAACGTTCCTCCCGGGAAGCAAACGGAGCTGCACCTGAAAACAGGCGATACATCTAAATTTGAGGTAATCGAAAAATACAGCGCTTATCTCGAACGACTTGCAAAAATATCCAAGCTGGTTGTTGGATCTACGACAAAACGCCCTCCGTATTCCGCATCAGCGGTGGTCAATAGCACCGAAATCTTTGTACCGTTGAAAGATATTATCAACATCGACATAGAGCGGAAGCGTATAACGAAAGAGATTGAACGACTGGAAAAAGCGGCACATAACGTGGAGAAAAAACTTCTCAATGAACAATTCTTATCGAGAGCGCCGAAAGAAGTCATTCAAAAAGAGAAAGATAAGCTCGAATCTTACAACCAAACACTCGAAAAACACCATGAGACGCTAAAGATTCTCACGAGTTAAGTGGAAAATGACCTAATTATGCAATATATTGAATGTAATGGATCCGAAAATAGATCGTATCTTAAGAGAGGTTATTAATTCGTATCGCGATGAAAGCTCGCGTTGTAAAGATGGGGTGTGCACTGACGGCAAATGCGTTGTACATAATAGCGAAGGTGTACAATCGATTCTTGCAAATGGAGCTTCGCGGGTTTCTGCAGGCATCGGAGTGACCGATGAAGGTCGGCTTTCGTACGACCTTGCTCAATATATAGATCATACACTTCTAAAACCGGATGCTACACTAAACGACATTCGCAAACTCTGCGACGAAGCGAAGCAGTATCAATTTGCAAGTGTGTGTGTGAATCCGTCGTATGTATCGTTCTGTGCCCGCTACCTTGCCGGCGCTGAAGTAAAAGTGTGTACGGTTATTGGCTTTCCACTCGGAGCAACAACCACTGAAACTAAAGTGAACGAAACCGAGCAGGCAATAAAAGACGGCGCCCGGGAAATCGATATGGTGCTGAACATCGGAATGCATAAATCAGGAGAACACGAATACGTAAAAAATGATATATTTCAGGTAGCGCGAATCTCTCATCGTGCCGGCGCAATTGTCAAGGTAATTATTGAAACTGCATTACTGACCGATGAAGAAAAAGTTCAGGCATGTTTGCTTAGCAAATGGGCAGGCGCCGATTTTGTTAAAACCTCAACCGGCTTCAGTAAAGGAGGGGCTACAGCGGGTGATATTCGGTTAATGCGAAAAGTTGTAGGATCAACGATGGGAGTAAAAGCATCGGGGGGTGTGCGGTCTCGTGAGGACGCCGAAGAAATGGTCGCAAGCGGCGCAACACGCATCGGCGCAAGTGCAAGTGTGAAAATTATAGGTGGAAACGTGTCGGATTCGAAGAGCGGTTATTAAAATTATCGATTAAAATTTTTGATATGGAACAGTCTATATGAAAAGAATTTGTTTTTTATGGATACACATTTTTTTATTAGTAATGATTATAGCCGGATGTAAAAGTCCGGCGGTTGTCAGCGAGACGGTTGATGCAGATAAAGTCGAGGAAAGTATATTTGCCGCGCAACAGGATACCGTTAAGGTACAAACATATACAGAAGAAACCCTCAGCTTGGACAGTGAGGTCGAAGAAATAGATGTTTTCTATACCGTCCAGATCGGTGCTTACGAACAACCATTGAGCGCCGAACAGATAAACCGCAAAGCACAACAACGGTACGCCCTTGATATAAGCAGTAATTTCGACGCATCGGATGAATTATATAAAATTACCATCGGTAAGTTTAGCAACTATGAACAGGCCCGCGCCTTTCGCGACCGGATTATGCATGAGTTTCCGGCAGATTATTACGATGCATGGGTTGTTAAAATTTCAAATCGACAGCGTAGAACTATACAATGATGATTATGCGTATTTATCTCTTATTTATCGTAACCACAGCAGCGGCCATCTTTATATGGGGGTGCGCACCCCGCGAAGTTGTGAAGGAAGAAGAAGACGATCCTCTAACAGACGCTCTCATTGAATATGAGCAGGAGTTTGATCCCTCAGAATACAATGCCCCGTTCGTTATCCAACAGGATGATGAAGACGATTCGACATTAGAACCGGAACGCATACCGCAACCTGACCGGGAGGAACCTGATACACCCGACTATATGCAAGGTTTTCGTATCCAATTATACTCTACCTCGGATATGGAAGCAGCTCAGGAGGTGCTTCAAGTTGCAGATTCAATATTTACCGATCATTGGATTTATATAGTCTATGAAGTTCCGTTTTATAAAGTCCGTCTCGGCGATTTCGAGACCCGTTTTCAGGCAAACAGAACTCTGGCAAATGTTGTGCATGAAGGTTTCCGTGACGCGTGGATCGTTCCTGATCGCGTCGTAAAAGATCCGCCGGAAAAGATACTTGAGGAAGAAGAGGTTGATTTGGATGGGGAGCAAAATAACGAAGAATTTGAGGAAGAGATTGCTCCTGAGTAACGTGCGCTTTGCTACTCATTCCAACCCATCCGCAGCTTCTACCGGTTCGTCAATATCATCATAACGTCTCATATCAAGAATAATACCATCTACCGTCCAGCGGGGACGGACACGTACCGTATCGGGATACGTAATAAAAGGTGCGGAACCGCGGAACGGGACAACTACTCCATAGTCGTACTCCCCGTCTGCCTCAGCATCAATGAAAGCCCAGAGGGTATATTGTCCTTCGGGAATATTTGACCGGGTAAAGGTACCTGCTCCCCTTCGGGTTATACGATATCGGTCACCTTCAGTTGCAACGCCGACTCCGGTGAGCTTAATTGTAAAAGTGGTATCCCGGCTCGTCAATAATTGTCCTTCAATCGCACCAAGCTTATCCCGATCCAAAATTGTAAACCTGCTTGTGTACAAACTATCTTCGTATTGTAAACCATTTTTAGCCGGTAAAGAATCGAGTTCCACAACTACGGTGTATAACATTTGACTTTCCATCAATTGTGACGGTTTGAACGTCACTGTAGTTTCATCTTCCCAAAAATAATACCCGGTTAAGTTTACTTCGTTAGTATCGACGACCCGGATTGCGTGTGCGGTTTCTTCCGATTTAACAGGGAAAGAGAACTGAAGTGTTATCATCGCATCCGGATGAATGTTGCGTTCATCCGGATGCGGTTTGATATATTCGATTGTCACAGGCGTATCGGGATCGTCTACGTTCCCTTCAAATGTCTCCTCCAATCTATCCGATCTAAGAAGATTGCCGTAAAGATCTGTAAGTGTTGAATCAACTGTAAGGATGTATTCGCCTTCAGTTTGCTTGCCGGTGAATAAATATAATTCGGAAGGATCTTCTTTTCGAATCGAATAGGTTCTTATATCGAGCAATTCCTCAGTTTGTTTGTGCTTGATATCGAACGACTCCACTGACATCGAATTCGGATCTACCGGTTTACTAAATCGTATACTAATCTTGGAATTATGCATGACCCTCACACGAGATAGAAAAGGGTGCGATAAATCGGGTTTATGCATACGGATCAAAACATTTTCAAAAGTGGGATTATCTTCGGTCAGTGTAATATCTTGTATATAAACACCATAGGGGTCAACATCCCGGTCGTACAAACGGTTTTGAAATTCATCACGGAGAGCAATTATCCGGTATGTACCGAACCGTAAATACGGTAGTCGAAAGCTTCCGTCCTTACCGGTTTGTGTAATGTAGTCGGGTTCCTGCTCGGCAGGATTCAAAGTATCCGCCATAACCGAATCCTGAAGTTGATAAGCAAAAATCAATACCCCCACCGGTTCGTCGTAATATACCCTTCCCGTAATTTGCCCGCGATCTATTTCATCACCCGTTGAAAAAGCAAGCGTAAAGGCATCGCTTAACCGGGTGCCTTCACGTATATCTCGCAAATCTGTGCCGACGGTAATTGAATACGTTGTGTTTTCACGAAGCGGTTCAAATATTTGCATCTCGACGTTTCTTCCCCGCCAGTTTGTCTCGAAATCACTAATGAGCGGAGATATAAATAATGCTTGCTGAAAACTCTGTCTATCTACATATTTACTAAACTGAAATCGAATAATGTCTGTATCAACATTGGTCGAATTCGGTTCGGGATATACGCCTACAATATCCGGCGACTCAAGATCTTTCGGTCCGCCTTCAGGCGGCACCTGTCCGGCGCAACTCCACCAAATCAAAGAAAAACAAATACCTGCAATTATAGCGGATATAGAGTAATACATCATTAATCCGGAACCTGATACTTCATATTTTGTTATAATGAATACAACTGATTTTAATATAATCAATTTATCGCTCATCATAAATAGGGAGGTTTTATTATGAAACTCATGACAATTCTTTTCGCAGCCCTTTTCCTTACCGGTACATCCGCAGCTTTCGATCCGTTTGACGGAGACGAAAAAGATAAAAAGAAGGATAAAAAAATGGTTCTCAATGTCTCCGGCATGGTATGTGGAGTCTGTGAAGGCAATGTTACAAAAGAGTTGAAGGAATTGAAAGGTGTGAAAGAAGTGAAAGCATCTCACGAAAAAAACAAGGTAAAGATTCTACTATCCGCCGACCACGCATCGGATGAACAGATATCCGAGGCGGTTAAAAATGCCGGATTTGAGGTTGTAAAGGACGACAAGAAAAAAGAGAAAAAGAAGAAAAAGGATCGATAGGAAATTCTAAACCGGGATTAGGGATGACGGGGGCATCCCTACCCGCCAATCTGCGACATCGTTCTCGAAGGCCGGGCAAAATCCGGCCGATTAATCAGATGTCCCTTTTCTTTTTTCCAGACAGCATCAATAATGACAGCACGAATTTGATCATTACCTGCGCCATTACGAATGAGATGTTTTAGGTCTGTTTCGTTGTGTGAAAACAAACAAGTTCGAAGTTTTCCATCCGATGTAATGCGTACGCGATTACAGTGTTCACAAAACGGTTCACTCACCGAACTTATAAATCCGATCTCGCCCTTTTCATCATCGAATATATACCGGTCGGACGGCTGGGTCCCGTGATACTCAACTGGGACTAATTTTCTGTGTAAATCGCGTTCAATTTTTTCCCTGATCTCTTTTGATGGTACAACTCTTCCGGCGCTCCATCCGTCGTCACACCCGATAGGCATAAACTCAATAAAGCGAACGATGTACGGTTTTGTTCGTGCAAGCATTGCAAATTCCGTTACTTCATCGTCGTTAATATCCCGCATAACGACCATATTAATTTTTATCGGTTGTATTCCATAAGATGCGATTATCTCCAATCCATTCAGCACCCGGTTTAGATAGTCGCGACGCGTAATCCTTTTAAATTTCAATGCATCAAGAGAATCGAGACTTACGTTGATCCGTTTCAATCCGGCTTTTGATAGAAGCTCTGCTTGCTCGTTTAGGAAAAATCCATTAGTCGTTAATGCGATATCTGTAATTCCTGTAACACTGGTAAGCATGCGAACGAGTTTATGAATATCCTTTCGCATAAGCGGTTCTCCGCCGGTGAGACGGAGTTTTGTAATACCAAGATTTGCGAATATTTGGGTAAGTGTGGTGATCTCTTCATACATTAACAGTTCGTCCTTGTTCATCCATACCATCCCTTCTTCCGGCATACAGTAACTGCAGCGGAAATTGCATCTGTCGGTAACGGAGATGCGAAGATTATTGATATGTCTTCCGTATGAATCTTTTAACATAATTACGCTATACTGTTTCAGAGTGCGTTGCCTTTGACCACTCGAACGTTCCATCTTCAAAATATTCCCGTTTCCAGATCGGTACGAACTCCTTCAACCGGTCGATAATATAACGGCAGGCAGTAAATGCTTCATCCCGGTGCGCAGATGATACGGCTATTACAACGCTCGATTCACCTATTGCGACAACACCTGTACGATGGACTATCGCAACTTTATGAACTTCCCATCGTTCACGCACTTCATTTTCTATTTGATTCATTTTTTTAATCGCCATCGGTTCGTATGCTTCGTACTCCAGCTTCACCACCGGTTTACCGCGTGAATGATTTCTCGTTGTTCCGATAAATATATCCACGGCGCCCGATTCAGATGTAATCACCGACTGAACGATTTTTTCAAGATCAATATTTTTCGATATTATTTTAATCATTATGCTTTTTTATTAGAAAAACATTTTCAACGAAGCAATAACAAGAA